>DASUVL010000839.1:0-7914 GCA_036379015.1 Niastella sp. | reverse complement strand
TTGATTTTTATAGATCTTTCTTACCCCATAACGCCTTGATCTTTGATATTGGCGCCTACGATGGCCATAAAACGGCTGCCTTCCTTGAATTAGCTGATAAGGTCGTTTGTTGCGAACCGGATAAACATAACTTCCGCACTTTACAAATACGCTTCAGGAACTTCCGTTCCCGCGTCTTTATGGAGAATAAAGCCCTTTCTGACCATACCGGTACCGAAACCTACTATGTGCATCATGCTGGCTCTGCTTTTAATACCCTCAATCCAAAATGGAAACAGATCTTAGAAGCAGATGGTGAAAGCAGGTGGAACGAAAATATACAGTTCAGCAACCAGGTAAGTGTTCAGCTAACAACGCTCAACCAGTTGATCAGCCAATATGGTAAACCTGGTTTTATTAAAATTGATGTGGAAGGCTACGAATTAGAGGTATTAAAAGGCTTATCTGAAAGAGTTCCCTTTGTATCATTTGAATGCCTGTTGCCTGATTGCAAAACGGAATTACGTGGTTGCCTTGATCATTTATACCAACTGGATAAGTCCGTAACTTTTAATATTGCCTACGAAGAATCGCTCATATTAAGCTCCTTTCTTACTTATAACGATATGCTTCAATATATTGATACCGCTGCTCCTGGTTGTTTTGAAGTGGTGGCCCGCATGAAGGCATAACTAATATTAAGGAATACTTATACCTGTTCAGTTCTCGGTGAGTTTACGGTGAAATACTACGCTTCCTCACTTTTTTGTTTGAATTTTACAATTAATTTATGCGCCATTCGTCTGCCTTGCATAATAAAGGCCACTTTTTTTCATTTAAGAGGGCCGGATAACATGATTGAATTTATCATGTAATATTTCCGGGGGCATTGCTACAAACTGTTTTTTAATTGCCGCCATGTATACGATTATTGCCTTATATGAGCCCATATTCCTTAAAAAAGAGATTATTTAAAAAAATATTGAAACTAAAATAGGGGTGAACAGCATCCCCGTTGTCTAATTTTCTCAAACCACAATTTTTATGATTCGACAGTTGATGCGTTTTTTTGTAATCAGTTTTTTTAGCTCATGGGAAAGAGGTGGTAAACAAGGGCACAACCTGCAAACAGTGCCTGTTGTACCTTCAAAATCATTGTTGCGCTTTTGTGTCTCCTGTTTGCTCCTGTTGCTTACAATGGGTTCATTGCAGGCACAAACCGGCAAATTCACAGTTAGCGGATATATTAAAGATGAATCCAGTGGTGAGGTACTTATCAATGCTACCGTTGCCATGCAGCCTTCCGGCATCGCAGTTATAACCAATTCCTATGGTTATTATTCTGTAACCCTGCCGGCAGGCACATATACCATGCTTGTAACCTATTCGGGTTATAAAGCTTATCAAAAAGAAATTGAGGTAAAAGGCGGCACTAAGGTGGATGTTTCCCTGGCTACGGCAGGTAAAGACATGGCTGAAGTGGTGATCACCGGTGAAAAAAAATTGCGTCGTACCAATACCGTAGGTATGGGTATTCAGCAGTTGAGCGCCGCTCAAATAAAAAAGATCCCGGCATTTATGGGTGAGCCCGATGTTGTAAAAGCCCTGTTGACCTTACCTGGTGTTACAACCGTAGGAGAGGGCGCTGCCGGTTTTAACGTACGCGGTGGTAATGTGGATGAGAACCTCATCATTATGGATGAAGCGCCGGTATATAACTCTTCACACTTGCTTGGTTTTTTCTCTGTTTTCAATCCTGATGCGGTGAAGAACGTAACTATGTATAAAAGTGCTTTCCCTGCTGAATATGGTGGCCGTACTTCTTCAGTACTGGACATTCGTATGAAGGAAGGAAATAACCAGAAATATGCAGTGAATGGGGGAATTGGTAACGTTTTTAGCCGGTTGTCGATAGAAGGGCCCCTGCAAAAAGATCGTTCTTCCTTTATAGTTGCTGCCCGCCGTTCTTATATTGATGTGCTGGCCAAGCCATTCCTGAAGGCAGAAGATCGCAACAGCACCATGTATTTTTATGACATCACTGCCAAATTGAATTATGAATTAAATGAAAAGAACCAGATCTACCTGAGTGGTTATTTTGGTCGCGACGTGTTTGGTTTTGGCGACCAGGTGAAGTTCACATGGGGTAATACCACCGGTACTTTCCGCTGGAACCATTTGTTCAACCGCAAACTGTTCCTGAACACCAGCGTATATTATTCTAAATACAATTACAGTCTGAATTTTAAATCGGATGATGAAATTCAACAGGGGTACGACTGGACCTCGGATATTCAAACATATGGTGTAAAGCCATCGCTTACCTGGTATGCCAGTAATAAACACACGATCAAGACAGGTGTGAACGTGATCTATTATGATTTCTTCCCCGGAAAAGGCGTGGCAAACAGCGAAGGCACCAAAAACGAGATCCTGTTGAAACGCCGCTATGGTTCTGAAACTGCAGCTTTCCTGGAAGATACCTGGAAGCTGAATTCAAAATGGCAAATACAGGCCGGTGTACGCTTGAACCAGTATGCGTACCTGGGTAAAACATCCGTATACCATTTCAGAGATACGACTGCCAACGTCCGCAAGGAGCTTGATCGCATAGAAGAAGTAAGCAGCAAAAAGCCGGTTGAAAAGTGGACGTTCTTTGAACCCCGTTTATCATTGCGGTATGAAATGAAGAAGAACACCTTCTTCAAAGCCGGGTACAGCCGCAGCACGCAGTATATTCACCTGTTGAGCAATACGGCTTCGCCCACACCGGTTGACTTATATTTCCCCAGCACCAACAACATCAAACCTTCTCTAACCGATCAGTTCTCCGTTGGTTTTGTTACACTGCCCGAGGGATGGCCGCTGGAAATTTCTGTTGAAACTTTCTATAAGAAGATGGATGATCTGCTGGATTATATCGACAATGCCAACCTCGATCTGAATCAGCTGGTAGAAGCCGACCTGCTCACCGGAGAAGGAAAATCTTATGGCGTTGAGCTGGAAGTGAAAAAGGAAACCGGTAAATGGCAGGGTTGGGTGAATTATACCTTGTCAAGATCATTGCGCAGAACGGTGGGCATCAGTGAAAATGACTGGTATTTGAGTCGCTACGACCGTACGCATGTAATCAATAGCTGTGTGATGTATACGTTGAACGACAAGTGGCAATTCTCCGGCAATTTCACGTATGGTTCCGGTACGCCTTCTACATTCCCCGATACGCGTTTAGATATTCAGGGTATGCCGATCCCGTATAACAGCACCAATAAACGCAATGAATTCAGATTGCCGGCTTACCATCGTCTTGATGTGTCTGCTACTATGAAGGGAAAACAGGGTAAAAAAATGAAACAGGAATGGGTGTTTGGTATTTACAACTTATATGCACGTCAGAATGCCTACAGCATCTACTTCCAGCAGAACAAAGACACGCCTGAAAAGAAAGAAGCTATCCGTTTGTCCATCATCGGATTTATGATACCTTCTGTGACCTGGAATTTTAAGTTCTAACATTGTCCGCCGAAGCCCCGACGAGTCGGGGGCGAAGGCGGAGCGAGAAATGCATGTGAACGACAAACATGACTAAATAAAATTAAAATGATGCGAAACAAAGCAATCAAATATATCTCAATAGTATTATTAGGCGCTTCTTTTACCGCCTGTGAGCGGGTCATTGACCTCGATATGCCCAAAGGCGATGCATTACCCTATGTTGATGCCTGGATAACTGACCAGCCGGGCGTGCAAACCATCAAGTTCTTAAAGTCTACCGAGTACATGGCCGAGAATGCACCGGAAGTAATTGCCGATGCACAGATCACGGTAACAGACGTAACGGCCGGCACATCATATCCCTTCACCTATAAGAATGGTGGCTATAATTATGACGCGGGCACCACGCCTATAGGTGTAGTTGGCCATACTTATAAATTAAGCATTACCTGGAAGGGCGAACAGTTTGAAGCAACGGATGAATTGAAGCGTAGATCAATACTTGATTCGCTGACCTCAAAATTTGAAGAGGCAGATGGAGAAGATGAAGAAGGGTATTACGTAAAATTGTATGCGCATGACCCGGTTGGCGCTGTTGATTATTGCTGGGTACGTACGTACCGCAATGGAACGCTGAATTATCATGTAGGAGAAATGCTGGCGGCTGACGGTTCCTTTGGTGGTGATGAAGGGATCTCCGATGGGTTTGCCTTTATTCCTCCCTTCCGCGATGGTGTTACATCGGGGGAAGAACCATACAAAAAAGGTGATGTTGTGAAAGTATTACTCCGCTCTTTGTCGAAACCTTCACATGAATTTATAGAACAGGTACAGAACCAGTTGACCAATGAGGGGTTGTTTGGTAAGGTGTTGCGTAATGTACCGGCTAACGTGAAAAACCTGCAATCAACCGGCAAAACAAAAATTTATGGTTGGTTTGGTACCGTTGCTGAAGTATCGGCGACTAAAAATGTAGAATAGATCAAATAAGTTGAAAGGTTGATAGGGTTTAAAAGTTGATAAAGGTCAGTAGTCATCATTTGTATGGTCTACTGACCTTTTTATTTTCAAATTAACCTGTCAACCTCTATCAACTATATCAACTTTTTCAACTCCGTCAACTTTCTCAACCTCTATCACCTTTATCAACTCTATCACCTCTATCAACTTTTCAACTTTTTAACTTACCTTAGACACGATTCCCGCTGATTAGGCTCACCTTTCATCACATTCCCGAAATTGTATTAGTAGCTGTTTGCTTGTAATTGTATTCATATTATACAGTTTACTAAATCTATTTTCATGAAACAGGTAGCCGAATTTTTTAGAAAATTACTCGATACATCCGACTGGCCTGCACGCTGGCAATGCGGTAAGTGGAGCGAATTTCATGGCTGGTTATACATCATCAGTGATATACTGGTATGGTCAGCTTATTTTGCTATTCCCCTTATCATTATCCGCTATATTTCCAAAAAGCACGATGCCCGGTTTATCAGGATCTACTTTTTATTTGCCGGTTTTATTCTCGCCTGCGGCGCTACCCATTTTTTTGATGCGGTAACTTTCTGGTTTCCGGTATACCGCATCAATGCCCTGGTACGAGCGTTTACCGGCATTTTAAGCTGGACTACCGTATTTTACCTGATCAAGGTATTGCCTGTGGCGTTTACCTTACGGTCTTCAGCTGAGTTGGAGGCAGAAGTGGAACAACGAAAGAAAGCGGAAGAGAAGTTCAGGAACCTGCTCGAGTCGGCGCCCGATTCCATGGTGATCGTAAATGAACAGGGCATTATTCAATTGGTAAATGCCCAAACGGTGAACATGTTTGGTTATAGTCGTAATGAAATGATAGGTGAACAGGTAAATATGCTTATGCCGTTACAGTATGATGATTTCAGGCAAATACAAAAAAGCGGTTCAACCCGAATTATGGAAAAAGAAGAACTGGCGGGTATTCGAAAAGACGGAGCACAATTTCCGATAGAGGTTAGTCTTAGCCCTTTGGTAACGGAAGAGGGGTTATTGATCTCAGCCGCCGTTCGGGATATTTCTGAGAAAAAGCTGATGGAGAAAACCATCCGCGAAGCCAATAGCATGCTGGAAAAGAAAGTACAGCAACGAACAGCCGAACTGGAAAGAAAGAACAAAGAATTGGAACAGTTCGCCTATGTAGCGTCGCACGACCTGCAGGAACCGCTGCAAACAACATCAGGCTTTGTACAGTTGCTACGCAAACAATACCATGGCCGGTTAGATGAAAAGGCCGATCAGTATATCGATTATGTTGTGCAGGCCTCGGGCAGAATGAGAACGTTAATAAAAGACTTGCTTGATTATTCACGCATAGGCCGCGAAAACGAATGCCGCCAGGTGGACTGTAATGTAATTGTTCAGGAAGTGCTGGCCGATCTGCATAAGGTGATCGTTGAAAACGAGGTGTCCATTAAGATGAGTCCGTTACCGGTGTTGAATAATGCGTATCCTACCGAGTTAAAATCGTTGTTTCAAAATTTGGTAAGTAATTCCATTAAATTCAGGAAGCCTGACCTCACTCCGGTAATATACATCGATGCCGTGCACGCAAACGGGTACTGGCAATTTTCTGTAAGGGATAACGGTATTGGTATCGACGATCAATACCTGGAAAGGATCTTTGTTATTTTTCAACGTTTGCACAACCGGTCAACGTACGATGGATCGGGTATCGGATTGGCGCATTGCAAAAAAATTGCAGAATTACATGGCGGAAAGATCTGGGTATATTCAGAACCTGGGGTAGGGAGTACGTTTTATTTTACGGTTGCTGATGGGAATCATTAAGTGAAAACCGTTACAGGTTACAAGTTCCTGGTTCCAGGTTACATGAAAAACAAACAATTGCATTTCCATGAAACCTGTATCCTGTAACCTGAAGCTACCTCTTAGTACTTACTCAATGCTTTAATCTGTAAGTAATCCTAATGTAAAATCGCTTTAGTATACCTAACGCATAAGTGAAAATATATAGATGGAAGATTAATTATATTTTAATTCGAGTTTATATTTTACCTTTATCTGGTTCACAATTAGGCCAGAAAGCATGTAACCCTACGAAAATATACGGGCATAAGAAATGCTGCCGGTTTCCTGAATTTACCCTTTGTTGTATTGTGCATTTGTAATTGGAAACTGCATCCAAAATCCCCCGAATTCGTAAAGAAGTTCAGTGTACAGGTTACTGTTTTTTAAGTAGGCTGTAGAAAACCATTGTTATACAACTGGTTGGTTTTGTTATGAAACGATCGGCTGTTATATAAATGTGTTTAAACGCTGATCCAATATTGTTTAAAAAGGGTACACAGCGTACATATAAATTCACGTTTTAACTTATATTGAAAGCATCTTTGTTATGAAGGTGAAACTAAATTGCATTTTACTGGTTGATGATGATGAGCCTACTAATTTTTTAAACAGAATGGCTGTTGAAGAATTGGGGTGTACCCATAATATTAAGGTCATACCTGGCGCCCGTGAGGCATTGGACTATCTGAATTGTGCCGGCCAGTCGGCACCGTTAAATAAAGATTGTCCCAGCCCGGAAATTATCTTCCTGGATATCAATATGCCGGCCATGGATGGTTGGGAATTTCTGCAACGTTATGAAGCATTGCCCGATGCGCATAAAAGCAGCATTATTGTGATCATGCTGACAACTTCCTTTAATCCCGAAGATGAGTTAAGGGCCCGCAAAATGCCATCGGTAAAAGAATTCAGGAATAAACCACTTACGCCTGCTTTGTTACAGGATATAATAAAACGATACTTTCCAGATAACTGTTAGAAGGCAAAAAGGCATCGAGGAATTTGGAATTAGTATGTTCATTGTTCTGGATTCCCAATTGCTAACTCCTAATTACTAATTCCTTGTAACGCTGCATTTGTATTCGCTTGCATTATGAAGCGCGTAGCTGTATTTATCTCCCCTTTAGGGGCCGGGGGTGTGAGCTGGGGTGTTATCCCGGTATTTCTATCTTCAACGTACATCCCTTCCCGGGAGCACTGATGATCTCCATTTTACCATTTTGCATTTCAACGCGGCTGATGATATTATTTAGTCCGATGCCCCTGTTCTTTTTGCGGGTATCGAACCCCACGCCATTGTCTTTTATATTCAGGTGAAGCCAGTTGCGCATGGTCTTTAATTCTATCAGCGCTTCCGTAGCGCCGGAGTGTTTTAATATGTTGTTCAACTGCTCCTGTACAATGCGGTACATGATGAGCTTTTTGTTGTTCGACATAGTTTCTATATGATGGTCGTTGGCTTTTATTTTTATCTTTATTTCGGGCGAGATCGTCAGGTTCTCAATCAGTTCAAGCAACGCTTCTTTTAACCCGATATCGCCTAAGGATGGTGGTACCAGTGTTTTTGACAAGATGCGGATCTCATTAATGGCCTTG
>DASUVL010000838.1:0-5015 GCA_036379015.1 Niastella sp. | reverse complement strand
CCTGGTAAGTCCTTTTTTGAAAGATCCTTTGATTGAAGTAACCTTTAATACGTTTAAGGTCACGGTGCTTGGTGAAGTAAAGAACCCCGGCTCCTTCGTTATATCGGCACAACATGCCACCTTGTTTGAAGCGCTGGCTGCAGCCGGTGATCTCCCACACAGTGCCAAACGATATGATGTTCGTTTGTATCGTGATTATAATGGCAAAAGAACAATATCGAAATTCGATTTACGAAAAGCCAGTGTATTAGACGATCCGGATATTTTTCAGATGCGGCCGAATGATGTGATCTATGTACAGGCTCGTTCCGGTTCTTTGTTCAAGGAAGAATTTGGTTTATTTGCCTCTATTTTTACCATCCTTCTTTCGGCAGTAACACTAGGAATTACCATTCAAAATTCAAACAAATAAAACTTTCATCCCATGGAGCAGAAGTATCATGACGAGCCAGAAGAAAGTAAAGGGTTTGATGCCAAACGACTTTTCTCGAAACTGGCAAAAAGCTATTATTGGCTTATATTGTCTGCCGGCGTTTGTTTAGCTGCTGCTTTTTTGTATATACGATATACAACACCATTGTTCGCGGTATCTACTTATATCCAGGTACAATCGCCCAGTGAAGTAACAACTAATATATTGGGAGGATCGGCTTTTGGCCAGGCCCCTACCGCCGCTGCACAGGCGCAACCCGATTTGAATAGTGAAATATTCAAACTGGAATCTGCTGCGTTGATACAAAAGATTGTTGACTCGTTACACCTCGATATTGAGGTAATGACAAAGGGTAGGGTGCTTGATAAACCACTTCATCTTGATTCACTACCGTTTACAATTAGAGTAAAACGGTGGGATATTGATGAGCAAACCCCGGTATACAAACTGCTGGTAAGTGAAGAAGGATTTAAACTGCAGCATGAAAAAGAACAGGTAAGCGGCTCGTATAACCAGCCCCTGGTATTTAAACATGATACCATTATTATTGAACCTAAGCCTTTTATCAGCATTAAAAAAGGAGTATACCTTCTCCGTTTTCCAGGTGAGGCCGGCGCTGTGTCAAAATATGCATCAAGGGTCTCAGCCAGTGCTGTTCCTAAAGGCGGCATGGCTATGTTACAGGTATCAGTACGCGATGAAATACCTGAGAGGGCTAAGCAGATTGTGGAAGTGTTGATAGGTAATTATGATGAAGCCAACTTCGAGTTCAAAAGCAAAGCCCTGCGCACAGAAATAGAGTTTCTTGAGAACCGTTTGGCTTCGGTATCTTCAGAACTTTCGCAACAGGCCAATAAAGTACAAAATTTTAAATCGACCAACCGGGTGAATGATGTATCTACATCGGCCAACCAGATCCTGGGGAACCTGGTTACACTCGACAGCCGCAAAAGCGAAAACCAGTTAAAAGAAAACCTGTTAAGCCAGGTTGAAAGTAATATTCGCGAACAAAGCGGTCAGGAGCAGATTATTCCTAATGTAACTGCATTGAATGATCCGGGTTTAAGCAGCATTGTTGATCAATTCAATAAGCTGGTATTAAGAAGAAAAGAGATCCTCGATCGCGGTACTGCGCAGGATATCCGTTTGCCCGAAATTAATTCAGCCCTCACTACCTTAAAGAACAGCATTTATTCCAACATCAATAGCGTTCGGCAGCAAATAAAAACAAGCAATGCCTTTATTGCTTCGCAGGAACAAAACGCCACCGGACGTTTTCAGGGTATGGCTGAAAAAGAGAAAGACCTCAACCAAACCAACAGGGTTTTGGGTGTTAAGGATGCCTTGTATACATTCTTACAGCAAAAGATTGAGGATAAGAAAATGGAGTATGCTTCTGCTGGTATTGCCGGGTCACGTATTATTGACTGGAATATTAGTAAAAGTGTAAATCCTAAACCTTATATGGTATATGCCATAGCATTGGTGCTGGGTATCTTTTTACCTGTTTTGGTTGTGGTGGTGCAGTTTATGCTAAATAATAAAATTGAAGCCCGCGAAGATATTTATGGCATTACGTCCCTGCCTATTGCCGGTGAAATCATCCTTGACGACAGCAAGGCTGACCTGGTAATTGCCGAAGAAACTGTTTCACCTATTGCCGAACAGTTTAGAACCTTGCGTACGAATATATCTTATATGGGATATGGCCCCGAGCAGAAAGTGCTTATGGTTACATCCAGTGTAAGTGGCGAAGGAAAAAGCTTTGTGAGTTTGAACCTGGCAAGTTCGCTGGCCATCAGTAATAAGAAAGTGATATTGCTCGAATTCGACTTGCGCAATCCCAGTCTTTCTGAACGTTTAGGATTTAAGAAATCAGCTGGTATTACCAATTACCTGCGTGGTGAAGTTCAGGTTGACGATGTGGTGCAACTGGTTCCTGAGTTAGAAAACCTTGTTTTCATCAGTGCAGGTACACCATTGCCACTAAACCCGGGCGAAATCATTCTGCATCCGCGTATGAAGTCGCTATTCGATTACCTGAGAGCTCATTACGATTATATTATTATGGATACGCCACCGGTTGAAGCCGTATCAGATGCGTTATCGTTAGGTAAGATGGCTGATATATCCTTCTTTGTATTACGGCATAAGTATACACAGCGTCCATCGGTTAAGCTCATTAACCAGTTACACGAAGACCAGAAGTTACCGCACATATCATTGATCATAAATGGAATAAAACCCGGTTATGGATTTCAGCATGTGTATGGTTATGGATACGAGTATGGTCAAATGGGAAAGTCGAAGAAAAAAAAGAAAAAAGATTCTGACCGTAAATTGAAGATAGCCTAATGGTGTAGGATAGATTTTCAAGTATATAATTAAAGTGTAATAAAAAGTAATTCCTGAAGGAGCGATACCTGGACGGGTAAAATAATACGAAAGATGAAATTCTCTCTGAAAAATAATTTCCTGACTTATTTCAAATACTATTACAGCATCATTGGTAGCAAGTTGTTGTTGTTGTTAGGCTTAAACGTTTTGATCAGCTTTTTAGATGGTATGGGCCTTGCCATGTTCATTCCGCTGTTAAAAGCAGTAGGCGATGGGCAAACGCAGCAGGCGGCTGCCGATGGTCAGGAATCGTTGGGACAATTGCAGCACATTATCAATCTCATTAAAGAGATGGGATTTCAGTTAACTGTAACAACGGTGTTGATGTCGCTGGTTACGTTGTTTGTGTTCAAGGGCATAATGAAATATTTTCAGATGAAGTTTTACGCCCGGTTGCGGGAACTTTTTACCAAGAAAGTACGGTACAGTCTGGTAAATAACCTGGAAGGCTTGTCGTACAGCGCCTTTTTAAAGATCGATTCGGGTAAAATTCAGAACACGCTTACGACTGAAGTACAGCGTTTGTTTCAATCGTTCAGCTATTATTTTACAGCAGCCCAGGCGTCGGTGATGTTGCTGACCTATATGTTCCTGGCATTTCTGGCTAACTATCAGTTTGCCGTGCTGGTTTGTTTTGGTGCGGTTTTATCGAACCTGATATATAATAATATTTATAAAACTACCAAACGGGCTTCGAACGAATTGTCGAAAAAAGGGAGTGACTTCAACAGCTTTCTTATTCAAACCACGCATTACTTTAAATACCTTAAATCGACCAATACCTTTAACCGGTATTCCGGAAAATTAAAGACTGTTATTAACCAGGCCGAATCATTAAATCGTAAGATTGGTCATATGACGGCTATTGCTACCAGTATTAAAGAGCCAATCATTATAATAATCGTTACCGTTGTAATTTTTGCACAATTGAATTGGATGGGCGCCAGTTTAGGCAGCATCATTCTGAGTTTGCTGCTGTTTTACAGATCGCTCAGTTTTCTTGTAATGACGCAGAACTACTGGCAGGGCTTTATTGAAAACAGCGGTGGCATCAATTCTGTAACTTCTCTTACAAAGGAAATGGCTGCATTGCAGGAAGTACATGGCCCTGTTGGATTTAAAAAGATCCAGGATAAAATTGAGCTTAAAGACGTTTCGCTTTCATACGATAGCTTGAGAGTGCTGGATGGCATCAGTATTGATGTGCCGAAAAAATCAACCATTGCTTTAGTAGGGGAAAGCGGCGCCGGTAAAACTACCCTGGCCAATATGATTGCCGGTTTAATAAGGCCTGATACAGGTGAAATGTATATTGATGGAGTTCCCATGAAACAATACAATCTGAACACTTATCGCGATAAGGTTGGTTATATTTCACAGGAGCCTGTTGTATTTAACGATACCATCTTTAATAACATTACTTTCTGGGCCGACGCTACCCCTGAAAATATTAAACGGTTTAACGAAGTGTTGCGCATGGCATCGCTGGGCAGTTATGTAGAATCGTTGCCCGAGAAAGAATTAACCCGTTTGGGCGACAGTGGTATTTTGATCTCTGGTGGTCAACGTCAGCGTATATCCATTGCCCGCGAGTTGTATAAAGACACCGAGGTGCTTATTTTTGATGAAGCTACTTCGGCGCTTGATTCAGAAACAGAAAAGATCATCCAGGAGAATATTGAACATTTGCGTGGTACGTATACCATTGTATTGATCGCTCACCGTTTATCAACCATAAAAGAAGCAGATACCATTTACTTACTGGAAAAAGGAAAAGTAACCGCATCCGGTTCTTTTGATGAAATGGTACATAAATCAACCCGTTTCAAAAAGATGGTTTCTTTACAGGGTATTTAAAATTGCTTCATTGATCGCTCCTTTAAAATAGTATCAGGAAGGCATTCCGCTAAGTGATGCCTTTGTTCCGATACGCAGCTATGTTCACCCAGGGATTCCTGATTATTGTTCGAGCTTTCATTAAAGTAATAGCACCCATGATACCAATCACTAGACCTTTTATGCCCCGGCTTGAAGAATATGAGAGTTACGTCCGGGGAATCTGGCAACGTCAATGGCTTACTAACAACGGTCCGCTTGTAAACGAATTGGAGTTGCAGCTGAAACATTATTTGAAAGTGCCACATATATTATATGTTTCAAATGGCACCTCGGCATTACAAATTGC
>DASUVL010000837.1:0-3649 GCA_036379015.1 Niastella sp. | reverse complement strand
GCGGATATTTTTTTATCGGCGAAGTCGCCAAACTGATACAGCCCTTCAATGTCGTATCGCCAGAACTTTTTGGTAGCCCATATCCTGCTGCCTACCGAGTGTCTTATCTCCCTTCCTGCGCCGTCATCAAATTTTGCATTGTTTTTTAAAAGACCGAAGTAGTATACGTCGGCATTGTTCAGGAATGGGAGCTTGTTTTTAACCAGGTAAGCGCCCCAGAATCGGATGTTTTGCTTAAAGCCATCATCGAATATTTGTTGTTTCGACTGTACAAAATGGGAAAAGAAAACATCCCCTTTCCAGCCGTTATGCGTATATAGTAACCGGGCTGCGTCAAATGACTGCCTGTTATTGGGGCCGTCACGAACGGCCACCAATCGTTGTGAGCCGTATAACAATTCCTGGCGTCCGATCCTGATTGTTAGCGTTTGTGAATTTTGCAGGGTGAGTAGAATATCGGCGAACGCCTGGTGCAGGTCCAGCTGGTTTTCATCTACGGGTGAAGGCGATCCTACTTTCCCGTTTGCAAAACTGCTTTGCCCTTGAACAAATGTTCTGAAATGTTTTCCGGCATGGAAGTCTGCATGAACCAGGTAACGGGTAAGAATCAAACCGTCATTGTCTTTTGGGGCTTCGCCCCAGTTCTCATTTTTAAACCACTGGTATTGGTACCTGATGTCGCCCCCAATGCTGAGATAAGTATTGCTATTTTTTGAAAGCGCATTGAATTTGGTTGTTTTATACCAGTTCCTGCTGCTATCATGTTTCAGGATGGAATAATCTTCATCATACCTCAGTTGTTTGAAGGAAGGAATGCTTTGTGTGTTACCATAATAAAATAGTAAAAGGCAGACTTGTATGACGATTATTGTTTTCATGCTGGGAAGGTCTCCAGGTGCGTTATTTTTGTTTGTTGCTGTTAATATCCTTATAAGCGTTAGGCAAGTTGAAGTTGAAATGAAGCCAGTTGAAAAGCATATAACCCTTATCGTATTCTTTCATCGTTATTGTTTGCTTTGCCTGTTCAATCGTTAGCCCTTTTTGCACAGCTTCTTCCACCTGTTGTTTAAGGGATTGAACATAATCAATGGTATATTTTATGCCTGCTTTGTTGGTCATCTTTCCATGCCCGGGAATAATAACAGCATCGTCGGGGAGCATATCATATATTTTTTTCAGATTAGCAGCCGGTTCAAGAAAGTAGCCGTCGAATAACCATGGAATTGTGGGGCTTTCTGCAATAAAGGGATTGCCTGCCCAAAATACTTTTTCAGCTGGCAACCACACAAAAAGATCGGCGGGAGATTGTGCCGTACCTGAATTAATCAATTCAACGATCTTACCTCCCCCCAGGTCAATAGTCAGTTTATTATTTTTCGCAATGGTTATATCCGCCGCCCGGTATTTCGCTTCCTCAATACCACGCCCTTTCCCAAATAGCATGATCATGAACTGCTTGATGTTTTCGAAATTCCTGGACAGGTTTTCCTTTGCGAATTCATTTTGAATAATAATGGTATTGGAAGGCAACAGGTAATTGGTGAAGCAGTGGTCGCCATGATCGCTTGTATTCACGGCATAGAGGATGGGTTTATCTGTTACCGACCTTATTAATTTTAATTCCTGTTCAAATAATCTTTTGTTAAAAAAACATTCTATGAGCATCACACCTTTATCACCTACTATAAATCCGCCTGATGTTGCCTGCGGGATGCCTTTGGTGGTTTCCGTTTCTACTGTTGATGGCTGAATGGCATAGATGCCATCTGTTACTTTGTGCAATTTCAATTCAACGGTATTGGCATCCCAAATGGGTACTTGCGGCGGCAATGTTTGAGCTGCGGCAGGTAAACATAAAAATGCGATGGACATGCAAATGATGGCCGGTATTGTTAGGCGCTTTTTCATAATCTTCTTTTATTTAAGCATTCTCTATTTCTGGTTGTCCAGGAAAAAGTCAAGCAGATCTTTTTGTACCTGTGCTGTATTTTCCTGTACAATCCAATGCCCGGCGCCTTTGATATTGGAGCCTTTTACATTTTCTGCTACCAGTTTGCTGTGATCTACCAAAAAGGCGGCGCCAAAGTATTCGCCGCCCATGGCCAGCAACGGCATTTTTAGTTTGGTCTTCATAAATACCTTATTATCCTTTGCATCCTGCTCAAAAGCACCGAACCAATGAAAAGCGCCTGTTGTTCCGCCTTTTACTGAATAAGCCCGTACAAATTCATTTACTTCTTCAGGGGTGAACGGGTCTTTTGCGTGACCTACCACTGGCCAGAAGTTGGTAAGGAATAAGCGCTCTCTTCCCGCCACCAACTCGCCTGAAACCGGAAACGAAAAGAAGCCAAACCACCAGGCGGAACCTTTCACCTGGCCCCATACGGGCTCAACGCCCGGAAGCAATGCATCCATCAGCGCCAGTTTTTTTACCTCGCTTGAAAATTGAGCTGCATAGGCGTAGGCTACCATCAGGCCAATGTCGTGACCGGCCAGGTTTATGTGGTCGTATTTCAGTTGCGTCACAAGTCCGTGGATGTAAGCGGCCATCGTCTTTTTATCATAGCCACTGTCTGGCTTGCCCGATTCACCCAGGCCCGGAAGGTCGGGGGCTATCACCGTAAAATGTTTGGAGAACTCGGGTAGCAGGCGGTTCCACATATACCAGTTCTGGCCAAAACCATGGAGTAATACAAGCGGTTCGCCCGATCCGCCGATCACATAATGAATGTCAACGCCATTTACTTTCGCAGAGGCGTGTTTGAAATTAGATGGGGGAGAAGCTGGCAGAGCGGCCGGGGTGTTGTTGGTGGAGTCTGACGCACTGTCAGCAGCCGATGTTGCTTCCTTTTGTTCATTATTGCAGGCTGCCAGTAAAAAATTTGCAGCACAAAGTACCAGTATCAGTTTTTTCATAATAAAAATTGCTTTGAAGAGTTTTGAAGTGAATAGTTATGGTAGTTTATTAAGCCAGTCTAATATAAAATCGGCATCCTCTTTCCAGGTCGATTGGCCTAAAACGAAGTGATTCCTGCCTTTGAACATTGCATAATCGGTAACCGAATTGCTTTTTGTGTATTTCTTATAGTTCGCATAATTCAATGAAGGTGGTATTGTATGATCATCACTGCCGGCAGTCAATAACAATGGCGCATGCGGATTTTCAAAGTGCACTTTAGCAGCTTTGGTTATTGTATCCCTAACAATCAGCTTTGATTCAGGAATGGCGAATTTGTAATAGGCTTCTTTCTGCGAATCGCAATCCATCCCGTTTGTAAAGGCATATTTCCATTGGATGAAAGACATAAGGAATGATTTTTTGACAGAAGTAAAAAATCCGAGCGGTCCCCAGCCGGCTTTCAAAAAAGAGAATTTGAAAGTAATTATTCCCTGCGGTGGTACTGAGTGAATGGCAACGCCTGAAGAACCTAATCCCCTTTGCAATAAGAGCTGAACAATAAGCCCGCCTATAGAATGACCAATCAATATGGGCTTTTCGGGAAGTTGCCTTACAATGCTATCGTAGTAGTTTATTAATGCCGGTAGCCGGTTGGCAGCAATTTCTTTGTTGGGATGGCTATTACGCAAGGTTTCAGCCGAAGCGTTTTTATACGGCCAGGCAGGTGCAACCGTTTGGTAACCTTTACTT
>DASUVL010000836.1:0-2488 GCA_036379015.1 Niastella sp. | reverse complement strand
AAGAAGGAACCTACTTTGTATTGTTAACCTATGGCGCTACTACTTCAAAAATGAAAATGGTGGTGCTTCACTAGGAGGCAGAAGGAAAGCCGGACGTTAAATTGAACACCTTTAAGGTCAAAATTTAATGAAGTAAGGGGTAAGAAGTAGGAAGTATGAAATACAGGCTCTTCTTACTTCCTACCTCCTACTTCTTTTTAATACATCCACTATTGTCAACAGATAAGTAAAACGGAACGATCATGTTGCACACAAAAAGTAAATTGATCATTGGTGGCGTTGTTGCCATATGCCTGGCTGCCTTTTCTTTTACTGAAAAGAAAGAAACCAATGCTTATATGGCCGGCTATAATGAGCAATTGTTGCGATTTAAACAAAGCCAGGAGAAACTGTTACAGGTAATTGAACAAAGCGATTTGCAACAGCCAACAGATATTGCCAAAATAAAAGCCCGGTTACAAGCTTCTAGAAATTATTTAAAATGCCTTGATTTTTGGTTCAGGTACCTGGAACCCACCGTATATAAAATGATCAATGGCCCGCTGCCGGTAGAATGGGAAACCGAAGTGTTTGAGAAATTTGAAAAGCCCTATAAAAGAAATGGCGCCGGCCTTACCCTGGCTGCGTTGTACCTGGAAGAAGATTCGATAATTAAAGATTCCCTGGCGCAGCTGATCAAATCGGCCCTTAGCGCTACTGAAACCTTTGCCGCGGATTCTATAACCACCTCTTTTTCATCTTACCATCATTTTTATTTGTGCAACAGGTTATTCCTGTTAAACCTGGCAGCTATTTATACAACCGGTTTCGAATGCCCCGACACCAGTAAGATCATTCCGGAATTACGTTTGATGATGGGAAACGTGGCAGCTACTTACCAGGCATACAACAATAGTTTTCCTGCCACTCCCCTGCCCGATATTTATTTAACGCGGTTCAATGAAGCTGTTGCATTTGTAAACAGTCAGCCTGGCAACTACAGTGCCTTTGACCACTTTAGTTTCATAAAAGATTATATCAATCCGCTTTTTCTGCTAAATCAACAACTCATCAATCAATATCATGTTGTAAGTAAAAGTCTTATTGATTATTCGTTAAATAAGAAAGAGATCCCCATTTTTAATAAATCGCTGTATAACGGTCAAAATAGCAAGGGTATTTTTTTGCGGGTAAGTGATCCGGAAGCCCTGGCCAGCATAAACCGGCTGGGCAGGTTATTGTTTTATGATCCTATTTTATCAGGAAACAATCTGAGAAGCTGTGCATCGTGTCATAAGCCTGATGAATTTTTTACAGATACTGCTTATACGTCTTCGCTGCAATTCAACCGGAAGGATTTTCTGCCCAGGAACACGCCTTCCCTTATCAATGCCCCTTTTAATCACCTGCTCATGCTTGACGGGAAACATATTTCCCTGCAAAATCAAACCAAAGATGTAATCACCAATCCATTGGAACTGTCATGCACCGAACGGGAGGTCATGGAAAAAGTCATGAGCTGTAATGAATACAAAAACGGGTTTAAAGCTTTGCTGAAATATACGCCCCAGGAAAAGGAGATCAGTTTTGAACATATTACCAGCGCTATTACCAGCTATTATTCCGGTTTCAGCAACTATTATTCACCGTTCGATGAGGCAATGAATAACAATAAGCAACTGGATGCAGGTGCCATGAAAGGATTCAATTTGTTTATGAGCAAAGCCCAATGCGCCACCTGCCATTTCGTACCTCAGTTTAATGGAGTAAAGCCGCCGTATATAGGATCAGAATTTGAAGTCATTGGTGTTCCGAAAGATACCGCCTTTGAACACCTGAGCCATGATGCAGGCCGGTATGAAATAAATCCAGCAACCGAAACCAACCACGCCTTCAGAACCGGCACCATCAGGAATGCGGCCCATACTGCACCCTACATGCACAATGGCGTATTTGCCAGTTTAAGCCAGGTTATTGATTTTTATAATAATGGCGGCGGTGCAGGCAGGAAATTACAAGTAGACAACCAAACCCTGTCGCCCGACCCCTTGCAATTGACCATGGAAGAGAAAAATAACCTGTTACATTTTATTCAATCATTAAACGAGGATATTGTGTTTGACACCCCGCCGCAACAATTGCCGGTATCAAAAATAAAAGCATTAAACAGCCGGAAACCAGGTGGCGACTATTAAGGCCAATGTGATAATTAAAGACAGACATAACAAATAAACATCATGCAATATAAAATACTGAGTTTGGTGGCTGGCGTGTTGCTGCTAGCCGCTTGTGTAACGCAACAACAGGTTACCGTCATCTATTCATTTCCGGAGGCTATGGCCGAGCCTGTTAGAATGGAGTTTACAAAAGTCTGTGAAAAAGGCAGAGTGCTGTACGATATCAATTGCGCAGGCTGTCACAATATTAAAAAAGGAAGAAGGCAATTGATACCGGACTTTACGCCTGAGCAATTAAAAGGATATGAATTAAGGGTATCCAATGCACAACA
>DASUVL010000835.1:0-12901 GCA_036379015.1 Niastella sp. | reverse complement strand
TAATTTAAGATTGGAAAAAATGCCCAGGTCCTCGATAAATTTTTCATTGGATAATTTCCAGCCGAAACTAAAGGATGGGAAATTACTCCACTTGTTATTATCCTGGAATTTGGAAGAACCGTCTCTTCTTACGGTTGCAGTCAATAGGTATTTATCATTAAAGCTGTATGCTACACGACCCATGTACGACAAAAGCGACCAGTTGCTATAACCCGAAGAAATGCTCTGTGAAGTATTCAACCCCAGGTTGTAATATCCGTTCAATAAGGAAGCGAGTCCCGAACCCGAGGCGCTGAAAGTATAATTCTTGTTGGCGGTAGCTTCCTGTAAAGCAGTGGCGGTAATGTTGTGTTTACCGAATGTTTTATGGAACGTAAGCACATTGCTGTTTTGAACAGTATAATTTTCCGTTGAGCTTTGTGCCGATCCATGATTACCCGGACTGATCCAGTCATTATTCACATATGCTCCTTTCGCCAATTGCATATCCAGCCCTGCATTGATGCTCAACGTGAGCCAGTCGGTAATGGAATATTTCAATTTTCCGTTGAAGATGCCCACATTGGAAAAATTGTCTACGTTCCGCTCCATAATGGTCATGTAGGGGTTGCCCCATATAGGTGATATACCAAAGCGATTATACTGGCCAGGTGCTTCATACACCGGTTCTGTTGGCGCCCAGGTAAGCGCACTCATAACAGGATTACCCTTGGAGCCGATATCGGTGTTATTGTGTGAATTAATGCGGCCTGCATAGATGTTGATGCCAACATTCAGCCGCTTGCTTAATTTCAGATCTACGTTCGAACGTAAGCCGAACTTTTTCTGGCCGCTGTTCAGCAATAAGCCTTCCTGGTTTACGTAGAAGCCCGACACATAATATTTTGCATTTTCCGTTCCGCCCGATACAGCCAGTTGATGGCTTTGCGTAACCGACTTATCGAAGATCATGCTTTGCCAGTCGGTAGTTTGCCCGGCATATGATCGCGGATCAGGAAAGGTAGCAACCCCTGATGTTTCATTAGCGATAGTAGCATATGTTACCGCATCCATCAATTTGTATTTTTTCATCGGCCGGTTAAAGCTGGCAAAACCATTGTACTCAATTTTAGGTTTGCCGCTTTTGCCGCTTTTAGTGGTAATGATGATAACGCCATTGGCGCCCCTTGATCCATATACGGCCGTAGCAGAAGCATCCTTCAGCACTTCCATGGATTCAATATCGTTCACGTTGATGTCGCTCAGTCCATTGCTGCTGAGGGCAATACCATCTACAACATACAGCGGGTCGTTGCTGGCATTCACTGAGTTGGCGCCCCGGATACGAATTTTAACGCCACCACCCGGCGCCCCGGAATTATTGGTAACAGCTACACCCGCCACACGGCCCTGCAGGGCAGAAGAGGCGTTCACTACGGGTTGGTCTTTATACGCTTTGGCAGAAAGGGTGGCTACAGAACCGGTGAGATCAGTGCGTTTTTGCGTACCAT
The DNA here is from genome assembly GCA_036379015.1 of Niastella sp. Taxonomy (GTDB): domain Bacteria; phylum Bacteroidota; class Bacteroidia; order Chitinophagales; family Chitinophagaceae; genus Niastella. The sequence goes on along the minus strand of DASUVL010000835.1, from coordinate 11,411 downwards.
ACCCTACAACCACTAATTGTTCTTCAACCACAGCTATGGTAAGGGTAACATTGAGCGCTTCTGTGGCAGATGAAATTTTAACCTGTTGTGCAGCGTAGCCAATAGAAGTGAACTCGAGCACATCGCCGGGTTCAGCATCGATCGTAAATTCGCCATTTTCATGGCTCGCGACACTTATATTTCTCGCTTTATTGGATATAGTTACGCCAGCCAGCGGCTCGCCCCGCTCGTTTTTGATGAGTCCCTTTATTTTAATTAACGCCGGGGGTGGCGGAGCGATCTTTTCAACTTCCGGCACTTTTTCCTTTATTACGATCGTTTCGCCCAACCGAACGAATGTAAACGGCTGGTTGGCAAAACACAATTTCAATACTTCCCCTACATCCATATTCTTTACATTCAGGTCAACTTTGCCCGCGCGTTGAACGACCTTCATGTCATAGACAAAATCAAGGCCTGTTTGCCTGTTGATATGCCTGAACACCTCCTGCAATGGGATGTTTTTTTTAGAGATGGTCACCGTTTGGGCATCACTGCCAACAGCAAACACCTGCACACTGGTTAAAAGCATCAATGCAATCGTTAGTTTCATGCTCATAAGCTTTTGCATATGGCTACCAGCCCGCCACCAGCGGGCATAGCCATAAAGGAAATCTTTCATACTTTTGCTTTCGTTTTGGTTTGTAAATATTGGTTGCGGAATCGACTAATAACTGCCAAAGCATTTGCCGGGTCCCGCCCGCCAGCGGGATTCCGGTTTTTTTGGCTGTTTACTTTTATCTGGAAACGATAATTTTTCTTCCTTCTATGGTAAATCGCACCTTACCAGCTATTTCAAAATAATTGAGCAATTGCCTGAGGTCTTCCTTTCTCGACACAACGCCGCCCAATTGGGTTTCTGATGAAATATGCTGATACTCCACCTCCACATCATACCACCGGGCTATCTGGCGCATGATGACTTTTATATCTGCATTATTGAAATGGAATTTTCCGTTCTTCCACGACACCGCTTCTTCCAGATCTGGTGAATGGTCAATGGTCAATGGTGAATTGGCTCCCGACAATACAGCCTGTTGACCTGGTTTCAGGATAACCGAGTTTTGAGCAGTAGCCTCCGACTTCTTCCCGATATCTATCGGGACGACTTCCGACTTTACAATCACGGATCCTTCGAGCAGTGTAGTTTTAATCGCCTCTTCTTCGCTATACGCCATGATATTGAAGTGCGTACCCAATACTTTCACTTCGACGTTCTTTACTTTAACAAAAAAAGGCCAGGCCGGATTTTTGGCTACTTCAAAATAAGCTTCGCCTGTGAGCTCAACGGTACGGCTGTTGCCGGCAAAAGCCACCGGAAATTTTATCGCCGAAGTAGCATTCAACCATACTTTGGTACCATCAGGCAATACCAATTGATATTGCCCTCCTCTTGGGGTACTGATGGTATTGTATATTGTTTCGCCCCTTCCCATGCTACGAGGGTCATAAATTATTTTTCCATCCTTATTTATAATGCTGGTATTTCCCTGTTGCGCCAAGAGGCCGGCGCCTGCACTGTCAAGATCGATCACAGTGCCATTGGCAAGCGTTAAGATTGCCCTGTCTTTGCCCGGTACAACCGGAGATTGATTTGTGGGAAGATCAGTTTCCTTCGATGCTAATTCATTCTTTTGAGAAGCGGGTTGAATATAGTAAAAGAGCAGAACGCCTGCGACGATAACAATAGAAGCAGCTGCAATAAGACGCCATGACTTCCTTTTATAAAAAGGGATAATTTTCTTTTGACCATTGATCCGGTCTTTGATCAACTGCAGGATCTCTAATCGCAGCATTTCTGTTTGTTCCGTTGCGGAAACAACAGTTTCTTCATCATCTATCCATTTGTCGTACAACTGGTGTAACTGCTGCTGTTCTTCGGCAGTAACGGTGCCAGCCAGAAATTTTTCAGCCAATGCGGCTAAAAGTTGTTCCTCGGGAACACTCATATGGCAAGTTTTATACCCTTAAAGAGTATTAAACAGACAATTAACCCTTAGTCGTTTTTAATTTTTTTTGAAAAATCTTACAGCATCAGGAAGATGGCTGCATCACCGAGTTTATCTCTGATGATCTTCAATGCTTTGGTAAGGTGAGATTCGGCAGTTTTTGTGGAGATGTCAAGGTCTGCCGCAACCTGGGCGAGTGATTGATCGAGCAATTTATTTTTAATAAAGACCAGGCGGCATTTTTCAGGCAGTGCGGATGTTAAGGCTGAGATCTTTTCCAGCATCCATTTATTTTCCAACAGGTCGGCAAGGGTTGCGGGCAGGGTTTGCTTATGAATTACTTCCTCGCTTATTTTTTCAGCCTGTCTTTTTTTTCGGGCCAGAGTAATATACACTGCGTACCGGGCCATAGCAGCTATATAGGCGGCAAAGGATTCTATAACTAAGGATTTTCTCTTTGCCCAGATGGTAAAAAATACTTCCTGTACAATTTCGCGTGCTTCCGGGTCTGACTTAAGGTGCTTATGGGCAACAAAATACAGCTTTTGCCAATACCGGTTGTATAGCTCGGTATAAGCCAGCTCATTATCTTGTTTTACGAGAGCAAACAAATCGTTATCGTCAGCGTGGTTCAAGACAGGCAAAAGTCAGAATATTTTATTGTACCATGAAGTTCGGTCCTCACACGTAAGTTGCTAAAAAAAAACATAACCTGCTAAAATAAATTAAATAAAAATGACATAACAACCGCTTTCTAATTTAACCGTTGCCCTACCCGATCCGTGGTACGGTTGATAATGGAAATAAAAAAAACGTCCCAGCTAAGCCGGAACGCCTATATGACCGTTATGTAAAAATCCTATGCCGCAAAACAACGATGCCATCCAGGTTGATCCGGGATGGCATCGTTTATTCATTATACAGGAATTAATAATTATTCCTTGTCGATCCGGTACAACCTGCCACCGTCGGTGATGGCATACAACGCTTCATCTTTGCCTTGCGTAATATCTCTGAATCGTTGGTTTTCGCTAGCCAGCAATCTTTCTTCCCCTACAACCTTGTTATTATCGATCACCAGGCGTGCTATATGAGTGCCACTTAACGCACCGATGAACAGATCGTTTTCCCATTCCGGAATACGATTGCCTTTGTAAAACGTCATTCCACTCGGTGAAATAACCGGGTCCCAGTAATAAACAGGTTGCTCCATACCATTTTGCTGCTGTATGGGAGGTGTGCCTATGGGCTGTCCGCTATACTCGATGCCGTAAGTAATAACCGGCCAGCCATAATTAGCACCTGCCTGAACACGGTTAATTTCATCGCCGCCACGGGGACCATGCTCGCTCTGCCAAAGATCGCCGGTTGCAGGGTGTATAGCCATTCCCTGCGGATTTCTATGACCGATACTATATAATTCCGGCAAAGCGCCTGACTGGCTGAATGTGGGATTCCCGGGCGCCGCCGTTCCGTTGGTGGTAATGCGGATAATTTTTCCCAAGGCAGCCGTAACCGACTGGGCCAATGGCCGCGTGGCTATATTGGATCGTTCGCCGGTGCTCACAAACAAATTACCGTTTTTATCAAAAAGGATCCGGCCTCCGTAATGCAGGTCGCTATTATAGGCGGGATTAGCGCGATATATCACTGTTGCGTTCTCTATGCTGGCCTCATTGTCAGCAAGCCTGCCTTTGGCTACCGCAGTTAAATTACCGCCTGTTACAGCTTGAGAAAACACCCAGTATACCATTCTGTTTGAGTTAAATTGTGGGTCAATACATAAACCCAACAAACCGCCCTGACCAGCCGCATTAACTGCCGGAATACCGGTGATGGCGTTACCTACGGTGCCGGTATTCGTAACAATACGCATTCTTCCTGCTTTTTCAGTGATCAGCAAACGACCATCCGGCAGGCTTGTAATTCCCCAGGGGGCAACCAGCGAAGTAGTGAGTACGGTTGCCTTATAAGCAGCGGCGGTACTAACTCCATTGATACGGGTTTGCCCGGTAAATGCGGGTGGATAGTTTGTATTGGCCGGTAGGGTCTCCACGGGTTTGCCTGTAGATGGTGATTCAGGTTTTTTGTCTTTATCATCCTTGGAGCAGCCATTCAACACGACCAACGCAACTGCAAGGGTGATAAACCAGGAAATAGATTTCATGTAACTTCTTTTTTGGTGGATAAATTAGAGTTTCCATACCAGTTAAAAAATCGTTCCAGATATCTCCCTTTACCCCAAAAAATATTCACATACAGCATAATAATACTTTTTGAAAAGTCGAATAATGAGATGCGTTATGTATATTAAATATAATTTATATTACTTATTTTGGAAAACTATTTAATAAGTTTATAAGAGCCCCTCATGTTTAAGCAACGGGTGTCCAATTATACATCAAACCTCCTGCCCGCAGGCCACTAAAAAAAAGCTGCACCAGAAAACCATTCAGGTTATTCCATCGGTGCAGCCTTCCCCGGTCTTATTATTTATTATAACAAATAAACCTTATTACTCAAACCTATTTAGTCGTATATACACTGAAAGCACGAATATTACAGAATTTTCCTGCGGGTGCACCGCCCGGTTGCGTAGTAATGTACCCCACAGTTATCTGTGATTTCGTACTAACGGCGAAAGGCACTCTCAGTTGATCTACCGGCTGCCCTTTGATCTTTACAGTATTAATGGCAGCTCCCAGATTTGTAATATCCGGCAATTCAGTACCTTGGGCAACAACGAGGTAAGTATTATCTGAGTTGCCGAAATTTGTATTCAACAGGTCGGATATTTCAAAAATATAATTTCCAGGTTCCAGTAAAAAAGTCTGCCAAAGCTTGCCATTGGTAATAGCTGGCGCACCCCAACCTGATTCAATATTGAAAACATTGCCATTATTTTCATCCCATCCACCATAACCACCATGATTTTTTACCGAATCATTGAAATTCCACTCAGCCAGATTTCCCCAACGTTGTGCGGCCCTTGCAGAAGCAATAAAAGGCATTCGGTTGTTTTTGATCGGTATCACTACCGTATCCTTATAAGCAACCTTAAAAGTATCGATAGCTGTAGAATCGGGTTTAAACACACCTCTGTACCTGATAAGTGTATTGGTGTTGGGAAGACCGTCAAATACACTGTTATCCGCAGCAGGTGTTACCAGATCTTTTGTTACACCATTTATAACATATTGCAGCTCGGTTTGAATGGCCCCAAGCGAGGGATCAACCGCTTCCCATGCAATGGTGGTATTATTCGACATATACCGGATGTTGGAAATGATGCGATTACTGATCTTTCTACGATAACTATCGCCAAAGGATTTTCCAACAACATACACCGCAACCGATTTATTTCCATCTGTATCGTATGTATATACGGTAAACGTAGTTATGCTTTCGGGCATAGGGAATGTTTGATCAAAAACATTACCGCTAACACTTCTCTTGATGTCATACACCAAAGAGTCGGCGTTATTGTTCCAGAAGATCTTTACAGCCTTAATTTTGGGATCTGCATTCAGCCTGCCTGTGATTCGCACCCTGTTCTTACCCGAATACGCCTTTACCGAATCTAACTTACCGGAATATACAATTTCTCCCCCGGCTGTATATTTTTTATAATCATCCCATTTTGAACAGGATAAAAGACTTAAAGTTATCAGCAAAGCTGCAAGGAATAACCTCATAGTTGTGTTTTTACATATTTTTTTCATCTAATCATCATTTATTCAACCCGCATTAACGAGGGTCGCCATACACAGAAATTTCATTAATGTTTTGGGCAGTGCCCCCCGCCCAGTTTTCAAGGCACCTGATGCGCAGGTATCTTACTTTCGGGGCGTTCAAACGAATCTCAAAATCGAATCCTTTCATCGCCGTTGTTCTGTCTAAATCGGTATCCTTTCCATAACCAGTATTTGATGGTTTAGACACGGTGTAAGTATCCAGCAAAGTCCACGTATTATCGAGGGCGCCGCTGGCCGAAGGATTGGTTGAGCCATACACTTCGAACCTTTTCAATGTGGTTAAAAAATAAAACTGCTGGGGTGTCAATTCAGGGAAAGGGCGTATCCATATATAGCTCAGCTTGGCAGTAATCCCCATATCAAACGTTACCATGTGCGGCAGCGGGCCACCTTTTGTTTGATCGGTAAAACTGGTATACGGCCACCCTGTACGGTTATCCCAGGCATACTCGAGCCTGGCGCCATTGGTAACCTGCGGAGCATCATTGGGCAACACATAAGGCTTGAATTTCGATTTATCGAGCATCACTTCATATATGGGGGTTATATCCTGGTAAAGGGTATCTGTTTTGTTCCCCCATCTGTCCTGTATATAAAATCCAAGGCGCTGCGTAATAGTGTCCATACCTCTGACCTTTGCAAGAATATCCTTTTCTGCGGTATACACGCTTTTATAATTGTCTACCTCATATTCTTTAAATTTATTCACCGACAAAACAACAATACCGATATTATCCTGCATAGGATTGGATGCCGTGATACGAAAACCGCCGAAAAAATTCTCAATCACCAAACTCCTGGCAACTTTAAAGATGGGCGATTCCCCTGGCCTTATTTTTACAACTACAGGTTCTGATTTTACACCACATCTTGTTACAGAGTACAGCTTTACCTCATGTTCGAGCGTATCGGCATAGCCGGTCACCACCAGTGAATCTTCGTAATAGGAAGCTTTGGTTTCGGCAGGCTTGCCATTTGTGGGAACATACTCGGCCTGCACAAACAATAAATTCTTGTCGGTGGGAACCGCATAAGTGATCTTTGAATAGCCTGGCCTGTTTTCAACCTTTACATTGGTAACAGCAGAAGGCACGGATGCATCGTCGCACAGCGGCGTGTTTTTTAGTTCTTTTCCACAGGATGAAAGCATAGCTATAACTACCGCCATCCCTGTTATATTTTTAATCGTACTATTCATTATAAGTTGTTTAAAAGTGAAAGGAATAGTTACCATCCGGAATTTTCTACCAGTAATGGATTTCTTCTGGTATCATAATTTCCGATGGGCCAGAAGTAGTCGCGGGGAGTCATAAATCGCTGACTAAAAACTAACCTTTCTTTATAATAGGTTTGATTGGTTTTACCTAAGATCGTCCAGCCGGTAATATCTTTATTTAATTCACCATAGGCTTTTTTCCATCTGCGCAGATCCCAGAAACGGTGGCCTTCAAAAGCCAGCTCAATCAATCGTTCACGATGAATGATCTCTCTTAACCCTTGTTGTGAAGCATATTTTCCGGGATTGTTTGAAAACTTTGTCCATGACTCAACGACTCCTTTTAAACTTGCCCGTTGCCTAACCTTATCAACATATTGAATGGCAGTGGCCGATGCCGGCTCTACTTCGTTTAGTGCTTCGGCATATAAAAGATAGAGATCGGCCAAACGGATTTCAGGCCACGGGTATTGCTTATAGGTAGTACGCGCGTTGGTAACCGATTCCCAGTGTACCAGTTTTTTGATAAAATAGCCTGTTTCGTTCCAGTTGGTAAAATGTCCTAATCCGGCTTTTTCGAGGTTCTTTGCCTTTACAAAATAATTAAGGTTATCAGATCCGTTCTCCGTAGCGTCGTACTGATACCAAACACCGCCATCAAAACCCAGTGAGGCGTAAAAACGCGGTTCACGGTCATAGTTCAACCGGGACGTTATAAAGTTTGGTTCTATATAATAGCGCTCGTCAGTAGTTGCTGTCCGCAGCTCTTCAATATTGGCAAAATTGAGGGTGTTGTCTTCATCAATCGGCACACCGTTTTTCGAATAGAACATTTTGGCTATTTTGATAGGAGCAGCCCATACGCCCTGCAGTTCGAAGCGAATGGTAGATACGCCACCTCTTTGCGAACGCTCCATAGGAGGCATACACAAGGCTTCGTTTACAAAATAGCTTTGCGAATTGGCCCATACATGCTCCTTGCTCCACCGCTCGGTAACAGCATTCCTGATGGTTAACTGGCGTTTAATGGTGTCGGAAAGAGGAAGCTGGCCTTTATATTCATACAGGGTACTTCCATTCGCTTCAGCAGCCTGAATAGCGGCCCAAACAGCATCTTTCGCTTTTTGCCATTTGCTGATATCATAAGTTGGATTGAATAAAGCCTGGCCTTCAGTATCGGCAAAGCCTGCATAATCTGTATTGCCATTAAAAAGCGGACTGGCGGCGGTAACCAGCACTTTTGCTTTTACGGCAAGCGCTACAGATTGCGTAATCCGGCCCAGTTCATTGATCTCATCGGCAATGGTAAACGGTAGTTTTTGCGCTGCACTATCCAGCAACCTTGAAATGTAATTTACGCAGGAATCTACCGGCATACGCTTTGAATATTCCACCACGTCGCCATCAACATCTATGTTCTTATCCATAACAGGAATAGGACCATACTGGCGCAGCATATAAAAATGGTAAAAGGCTTTTAGGAATTCAGCTTCGCCAACCCATCTTTCTCTTTCAGAATCGGTAATATCGGGCACCTTCGTTGTATTGCGCAGGTTTTCCAAAAAGATGTTGCACTGCCTGATCGCCTGCCATATTTTGCGATGATCATTCGAACCATTATTTCCTTTTAATATACCACGCCATTCATCAAAATAGGGCGCTTCTTTATTTTGCAGGCCACGGGCTATTCTAAAAATAGGATGCCAGTGTGTTTCACTCTCTTCGGGCAGCCATATTTCATCTCCCGCCATAAAACCGGGATTGTACCATCCGTCACCACTGCGGGGCAGGTACGCATAAAGTGTAAATAGATATTTCTCAGCTTCATTGCGTAGTTTAAAAGCATGATCTAAGGTAACCACGTTATCAGGCACTACATCCAGAAATTTTTTACAGGATGTAATAACTGTAGCTACCAGTGTTATCAAAAAAATTGATTTTATCCAATTCATCTCAATAATATTTATTCATGTTTGAATATGCAGTACTAAAAACTTACCTCTACCCCCAGGTTATATATAGATTGTAAAGGATATCCCAGGCCGTTGCCGCCCATTTCCACGTCCCACATGTTGAAGCTGCTGAGCATAAAAAGGTTGGTGGCAGAGAAGTACACACGACCACCAGTGGTGCCAAGCCGTTTTACTTTTCCGATATTATAACCCATATCTACATTTTTCAGGCGCAGGAAATTGCCATTGCGCATCCACCAGGTAGAGGGTGCATTGTTGGCGCCTATATTAACCCATTCATTATTGATCTTTACCAAATAGGTTCCTATTCTGTTTTGGCTAAGGCGTGGATAGAATGCATAGGGATTTCTGTTCTCTTCGCTCCAGTGACTATTGGCAACCTCTTTCAGCAAACCGTGTTGCAATCCACCTGTTTGATAAAAGGGTTGAATGGCTGCGCCATCAATAAAGAAGGAAGAACGCGCTGATCCCTGGAAATAGAAACTAAAATCAAATTTTTTATATCGTAATGAAGCGCCAAAACCATAAATGATCTCGGGTTGCCGGGGATAGCCAATGGGCACCATGTCATCGTTTGAGATAATACCATCGTTATTAATATCCCTGTATTTTATATCACCGGCCTTTACACTGTTCTGCGCAAGACCCGATCCGTCATCGCCAAACTGGTTGGGCGAGTTGGCTACTTCTTTCTGGTCAACAAACAACCGTTCTGCAATAAAACCCCATTGTTGCGAAACAGGCCAGCCAATAGCAGATAAATGAGCCAGGCTTTTATCGTATTTCAGCTGATCATTAACCAGCATTTTGCTGGTAGAATAGGTAAATGTACCCCTGATGTTAGCATACAATGTTTTATTGAAGTTGCGCTCATACTTTGCAGAAAGGTCAACACCTCTTGTTTTTAACTCACCATAATTGGCTTGTGGGGTGGCCATTAAGCCAAGATCCGATTCCAAAATAGTTTTTGGCAGTAAAATATTTGTTCTATGCTGCCTGAAAACATCGACTATTAATTCAAACGCATTGAACATGCGCAGATCCATACCAAGGTTCAATGATCTTGACTGCTCCCAGGTAATGGAACTATTGGCATACCGTGATATTGAAACACCGGGCCGGGCATATACTGCAGCGCCATCATTACGACCAAATGATGCACCAAAACCACCATCAGCCAAACTAACATTCGACAGGTAAAAAAAGCGGTCATCTACATCACCGATCTGGTCGTTACCAACAAGACCATAGGTAGCTCTGAACTTAAGATCGTTTACTGTAGACAACAGCGGTTCAAAGAATTTTTCATTGGATATTCTATAACCTACACCGCCCGAAGGGAAGAAACCAAAACGGTGCTGTTGATCAAAACGCTCAGATCCATTGTAGCCGAAGTTAAATTCGGCAAGGTACCTGTCGTCATATCCATAGGTAAACCGGCCCGATACACCCTGGTTCCTTCTGGGAAGCGAGCCCTGAAAAACAACAGAAGCACCGTTGGCATAGCTCGACAAATAAGATATCAGCGAACCACTTACACTGTGCACATCTTTAAAAGTACGGCCGTAATTGAGATTTCCTTCCAGCCATATCCTTGAGTCAATGGCTATGCCTAAACCAGTATAATCAAGGTATTCGGATCCTGTTATACCAACACTGTTAACCGACCCGTCGTTATACACCTGGAGGCCATACGTTTTGCCGTCCCGCTCCACATCGGCATAATAATAAAACGGACGATACTGCCTGATCACATTAGAAAATGCATACCTTCTTACATAAGACATGGTTCTAAAGTTGAGGCCCTTGGTTATAAAGTCGAGGTTTTGCTTGATCTCTATCTGTGGCTGCAGGTCAGATTTTTTATATGACGAAAAGCCCTTCACCATTTCGGCATAGGGGTTAATCAACAAAGTGGAAGTAAGCTGTCCGTTTGCCGTAAGTCTGTACGAACCAAATAGAGGATGCTCCACATAAGGCCTCATAGCGTGCGGGTACACCGAAGGAAACAATACAGGATTCGACTTCAACGCCAGCCTAAAAATATATCCACCGCCTTCATTATACGTCACACCGTCGATCCTGCCGCCTATAGGTCCTTTGTAATCATCAAACTGACCATACATACGGGCAGTTACTTCGGTGGTTTTAGTGAGATTAAGGGTTAATGTAGTACGTAATGAATATTTATTGAGCTTGATATTACTATTAAAGTCGTTAATAGGATCTACTTGTAAAATTCCATTGTCAATGCCATAGGAAGCCGCTACGTGGTAACGGGCTTTAGCCGTACCACCATTCACACTTAAATAGTGGTTCTGGTTAACGGTATATTTCTTAATTAACTGCTTTACCCAGTTGTTATTGGGATACAGGTACGGATCATCGCCAGCTACGGTATGATTGATCTTATTTTGACTGTATGGCTCAGCAACCGTTTTATCTGACCGGGTGCGCACTGCCTCATTGGCCAGATTCA
>DASUVL010000834.1:0-9664 GCA_036379015.1 Niastella sp. | reverse complement strand
GCTTTGATCTATACCCTCTCTGGTGATATTATCAGGGTCTGAACCGCTGTATTTAGTCCAAACATGTAAATTTTGTCCCTGAACATACACGCGGGCAGACTGTATATACCCATTGGTAAATCTTTGCAGTAACTCCGGTTTCACAGTATAACTTAATGCTACATTTTGCAGTCTTATGTAATCACCTTTTTCAACAAAGCGTGAAATAGCAATACTGTTTTGATTAATATTATTTCCCTGTCCGTAGTATAATCTCGGCACATCTGTTATTTGTCCGGGAGTGGTCCAGCGATTTAATATTTCTTTGCCATTATTCTGGAAGCTCTGATTTACCAATGCTTCCTGCCTGGTAGTATTCACGATTTTATTACCCCCCGAATAACGGAACATAAAGTCAAGAACAAATCCTTTATAGTTAACTGTATTGGAAATGGCACCAAACCAAACAGGAATGGCCTGACCAAGGTTAACCCTGTCGTCAAAAGTCATTGTAGTGGCGCTACCAAGTGTTGCACTTTCTTTATCGGCAGTAAAAAATCCACCGATTGAACCGCCGGTTCTGAAGTTTTGTTGTACCAGGGTTCCGTCGGCTTTATAATACATGGGGTTACCATTCTCTTTATTTACGCCTGCATACTGATAGCCATAAATAATATTATAAGGCTGATCTACTTTTATCAGGTTGTAGTTACCATTTTGATAAAATTCAACAGGCACACCGCTGGATTCATATAATTTGGTAACCTTGGTTTTTATGTTTGAATAGTTTACGTTGAGGTCCCAGCTAAAGTCTTTTTTATTGATGATGTTTGCTGCTACCGAAATTTCGATACCCTTATTTTGCGAGGCGCCTATGTTTTTATAAACGATGTTGCTGGGTACACCTGCGCTATAGGGAGTGGGAACTTCCATTACCAGGTTATTGAGCTTATTTATAAAATAGTCGGCTGCAACATTTACTCTGCCATGTGCAATTCCTAATTCAATCCCAACATCATATTTCTGGCTGGTTTCCCACTGTAAATCGGGTGTCCCGACAGCGTTTAAAGCTACACCACTTACATTACCATATGGATTAGGGCCAAATGTGGTAAGATAGGGGAAGCCGTTAGCCGAAGTTAATGGATTACCCACTTTTGCATAAGATGCCCTGATCTTGGCTTCATTAACATATGGTTCTATACCCGTCCAGAAATTTTCTTCAGATGGTCTCCAGCCTATTGAAAATCCTGGGAATGTTCCATATCGTTTATCCTCAGCTAAAGAACTTAACCCATCTCTTCTGATAGTACCCTGTACGAAATATTTGTTTTTATAGTCGTAATTAAACCGGCCAAATAAAGATTCAAATCCGGCTTTTGTATAATTACCACCAACACTTGGCGTTGCCACTGTACTGGTTATAACATTATCTTTCAAAAAGAATAAATCTGTAATATTTACGCCTGATCCGGAAAACCATTTGGTGGTAGTAGACTGCAGTTCATGACCACCTGTTAAGTAAAATGAATGATCGGCTACCTTCAAATTATAATTAAAATAGTTCTGCCATACATACCTGAGAATATTCTGATTGCCATTATAAACATAGCCCGGGCCACTATAACCATCACCATGCCGGGGATCCCAGCTTTGAAAACTGTAATCGTTTAACATATCGGCAGAAGCCTGTGACCGCAGCTTTAATCCTTTAACAGGTGAAATTTCCATAAAGAAATTTTCGATCAACCTGTATTTATCTGAAGAATACTTGTTGTTCCTTAATGTAAATGCAACGTTCGTAAAGTTATCATCTATAGATTGCGAATTGGCACCGGGCGACATGGAATTGGCTGCAGGATAATTAATGTTGAAACCAGTGGCAGTAGTAGCACTATAGGGAGAAACATTGGGTAATAAACGTAAAGCAGAGGCAATTGCTCCGCTAAGAGAGTTAGAACCGTTGTTCTGGTCAAAATCTTCCTGGCGGGCAAGGGTTATATTGTTTCCAAGTTTTACAAACTTATTTACCTCATGCTCTAAATTCAATCTCACACGATAAGTCCGGTTTTTGTTACTGATAATAGTTCCCTGCTGCGCCGTATAGTTCAGGGAAAGGAAGTAAGTTGTTTTATTATTTCCACCCTGCAGACTTATTGAATGATTCTGCACAAAGGCATTTTTAATCAGCGCTTCCTTTTGCCAATCGGTATTGGTGCCAAGCGAATCCATTTTAGCACGGGCTGCCAGTCCTGCATTGGCCAGCTTTTCATTGGCGATTGTTACAAATTCTTCCCCGTTTAACAAATCCCACTTTTTCAACACATTGCTCCAGCCAACATACCCGTCATAGTTTACCTTGGCTTTTCCTCCTTTATCACCTTTCTTTGTTGTAATCATAATTACACCGGCAGCCGCTCTTGAACCATAAATAGCGGTGGCTGAACCATCTTTCAATACTTCCATACTTTCAATATCGGAAGGGTTAATATCACCAAGGGCATTTGAATTTGTGGTGAGCGCCAGGTTTCCGGTTATAACAGGAATTCCATCAACAACGATCAATGGGCTCTGTCCCTGACTTATTGAGTTAACCCCACGAACAAAAATACGCGCAGGCTGGTTAACCAAACCACTTTGGTTAGTAACCTGTACCCCCGTTGCTCTCCCAGCTAACAGTTTATCAACCGAAGGTGCAATCAAATTTGAAAACTCCTTTACATCTACCTTAGATGCAGAACCAGTGAATGCTTTCTTTTGCTGTGTTCCATATCCAACAACCACTATTTCCGCCAGGCTTTTTTCAGCAGGCTCCAGGGTCATATTGATGACTCCTTTGTCACCAATACTTATTTCAGCTTCGCTCATTCCAACCGAAGAAAATACAAGTACTTTCGATCCGGCGGGAACAGACATTGAAAAAGTTCCATCTAATTTGGTAGTTGTTCCGTAATTGGTTCCTTTAACAGTAACTGAAGAATTGGGAATTGGACTTCCGTCAGAACTTGTAACTTTTCCCGTAATAATACGGGTTGTTTGAGCCTGCAGTTGGGCCACGCAAATGCCCACTGCAAGGAGCAGTAATAGCAATTTTCTCATGTGAACTTTTTTAGTTAGTTAGTTAGTTAACTTATCAAGAAAATAAATTTAGCTAAAAAACACACATGAGAGCTTTACATTTTAAATAATTAGTTATTTTTTTATCATTGTTAGCAGCAAAGCAGGTAAAAAGATCAGGTTTGTTAACGTAGCCAGCACGAGGGTAAGCGAAGTGAGCCAGCCCAGCGCCTGGGTACCGCCAAATCCGCTAAAACAGAAAATAACGAAACCGGCGATGAGTACCAGTGAAGTATAAATGATACTAATGCCTGTTTTATGAATGGTATCGATTATCAGTTCATGTGACGTTTTTTTACTATTTATAGAAAGTTCCTGTTTGTAGTTCACTAGAAACCTGATGGTTATATCAATAGCAATACCCAACGCCACAGAAAATACCAGCACGGTAGAAGGTTTTATAGCTATACCCACCCAACCCATAACACCAGCCGTTATAATAAGCGGTATAATATTCGGTATCAGGGAACATATTAAAATTTTAAATGACCTGAACAGGTATAACATACAAAGTGCAATGAGCAGGAAAGCCCACATAATACTCTCCTTTAACCCGTTTATAATAAACGCGCTGCCTTCGAGGAATACAACGCTGGTACCGGTAAATTCAACATTGTATTTGGCCGTATCGAACAACTGACGACTGCGATTTTCAATTGTGCCGATCAGCTCAGGCAACCGCTTGCTGCCAACATCGGCCATATTAACGCTGATACGCGCCTGCCGGCGGTTGCTATCCATAAAAGAACTGACAACCCGGTTAAAGTTATTTTGCCTGCCGCTGCTATCTGTTGATGCTTTAGTACTGAGGTATTGCGATAAAAAGATGAGATCGCCTTCATTGGGAACTTTGTAATTGCTGCTATCCCCATTGTAATATGCCTGCCGTGCAAACTTCAATCCTTCAACGATCGACAGCGGCCGGGCCATCTCTGGTTGAGCGGCAATAAATTGTGATAAAGAATCGATGCGGGCGAATGTTTGAACCGGGCTTCGCCGCAATCCCTGCTTCTGCTTGGTATCAACTACTATTTCCAACGGCATCACCCCACGGAAATTCTTCTCAAAAAACTTCAGGTCTTTATAGATCTTATCGGTTTTTGGTAAGTCATCAACAATAAAGCCTACCGACTTTAGGCGGAACATACCGGCCACCGATGCCAGCAGTATCACAACAGTTACACTATAAATAAGTTTTTGATGATGTAACGACCAGCGTTCGAGCTTGTCTAAGATCGCCAACAGCCATTTGTTCTCCAGGTAACGGGTGTGTCTTTTCTTGGGATCAGGTAAAAAGCTCAACACCGCCGGTATGAACATGATGGAGATGAAGAACAGGGCCATGATGTTAATGCCCGCCACAATACCAAATTCTTTCAGCACAGCGCTTTTTGTTAGGCCAAACACGGCAAACCCGATAGCGGCCGCAATATTACAGAACAGGGTTACCACGCCCATACGGCTGATCATAGCTATTAAGGCCACCCGTTTTCTGCTGCTTCCGGTAAATACATCTCCATTAATATCGTTGTAGGCCGTGTGATACTTATTCAGGAAGTAAATGCAGTTGGGAATACCAATAACAACGATCAATGGCGGTATTACGCCTGTGAGCAGGGTAATTTTATAACCCAGCCATTCTATGGTGCCCATACACCATATTACACCAATAATTACAACAGCCAGTGATATAGCAGTAGCACTAAGGCTACGGAAGAAGATCAATAATATAATAGCAGATAATATAAGAGAGCCTAACAAAAACCACTGCATTTCAGATGCCACTTTGGTTGCCAGGTTGGTACGTATCAACGGCAGCCCGCTGTAATGCATTTCCAGGTTGTGCTTTTGGCCAAAGGCATTGGCTATGGTTACAATATCAGCAACAACTTTATTCCGGCGTTTTGAATTTAATACGTCTTTATTAATTCGTATACCCATCATGTAGGTATGGGAATCAGGGTTATACAGCAATCCCTGGTAAAAAGGCAGGTTAAAGAAAGTGGCTGACATGCTATCCAGTTCCGGCTGCAACAAAGTTCTGTCAGGAAAAACCGGTATGGCATTCAGCTTTTCATTCATGGCATCTTTTACCAGGTTGGTAGCGGCGGGAACGCTCAATACATCCTCTACAGCAGGAACGGCTTTGATTTGTTTGGCCAGTTCAGCATAATCATTAAAAATGGACGCCTGAAACAACTTATCGGTTTGAATACCGATGGCCATCAGATTACCATCTTCACCAAACTGGCTGCGAAAAGCCTGGTACGCCTGGTACTTGGGATTATCGGTTGGAATAGCTCTTGAAAATTCATAGCTCATCTGTACTTTGGAAGCGTGATAGCCCAATAAACCGGTTAAAGCCAGTAATAGTATCAGCAGCATCCAGCGGAATCGTAAAACGAACCGGGCGATTTTTTCCCACATAAGAATATCAAATATTAAATCTCAAATGACAAATCCCAAATCACAAATAATAAAGCTCAAATCCCAAATAATAAATCCCTACCCACAAATACCAAATCTCAAATAAAACAACCTGATTAAGAACTTTGGAACTTGTTATTTGGTTCTTGTAATTTATTTTGGAACTTGTTGTTTGGTGCTTGGAATTTTGTATTGGCAGCAAAGAAACTCAATTTCACAGGATTCAGGAAGTTTATTTGCCGCTATTAAAAGCCCCTAATGAACTTTTAATGTCAATGAGTTAAGAAATTATTTTTTTATTATATTGTGTTTTTATAACAGTTCTTTAGTACGCTTTTTGTTTATAGTTTAGTATCAGGGAAGTAATATTTATTAAGACCTCAACTGCAAACGCTCTGATTAAGCAAAACTTTCTCTTACTATCCACTTCCTATTGTGTTACTATTGCCTTACCATTGTTTTGCTTTTTCTATGGCTCGGCTATATTGTTAACCCGGTGCAGATATGGCACATATAAAGTGTAATTACAGAGCGCATATACGGCACACCTATGGCCCGGCAGCGTCAATTAGCACATTGGCTCACGACTTAGTCGGGACTGTATATTAATAATTCAACCACATATAATTACCTTTGAAAACTATGCTAAAACGGATCCTGGCCTTTTATTGCATGGCGCTCACCATTCCGTTCGCTACCCGGGCACAATTACAGCCAATTGGTCAATGGCGAGATCACCTCCCCTATCAACAGGTAACAGGTGTTGCGTACACCACTGACAAGATATGGGCCGTTACCCCCTACAGTATGTTCTCTGTTGATGCAACCGATAACAATATTGAACGCTGGAGCAGAACCAATGGACTTACCGAAACCGGTATCAGCGCAATTGGCGCCGAGCCAAACGGCCAACGCGTTGTAATAGCCTACAATAACAGCAATATTGATGTATTGGTTGATAATAAGGTGACCAATATTAATGCTCTGAAAAACGCATCCGTAGCCGGCGACAAAAGCATAAAGACTGTATTCATCAATCAGGCCCTTGCTTATCTGGCCACCGGTATTGGCATTGTAGTAATAAACCTCGATAAATACGAAATAAAAGATACCTACATCATCGGAAGTGGCGGCACAACAAGTAAAGTGAACGCCATTGCCAGTGATGGCGCTTTTTTGTATGCAGCTACCGGGGAAGGCATTAAGAAAGCCCCGGTGAGCGGGGTTAACCTGGCCGACTTTCGCAACTGGCAATTGATCTCAGGCTTAAACGGATTGCCGGCTGGTAATGTACAATCGCTGGCATCGGTACAAAACAATGTGCTGGCTGTAAAAAATGATTCGCTGTGGCTGCAATCGGGTAGTAGCTGGAGTTTATTTTATCGCGATGGATGGGCTATAAAGAATTGTACCGTATCAGGCAACAAGATCCTGCTTAGCGAAACCAACAACAACACCGGTCGTATAGTTGTACTTACAGCAGCAGGAACAACCGAGCGAACGATCCAGGATATACAACTCACCAGGGCTCCCCGGCAGGCAATTATTTTTCAAAATGAATATTGGATCGCAGATACCCTGGCCGGCTTATCAAATTACAGCGGCACTGCCTTTAACCGGCTGTTGCCCGATGCGCCCACTTCCATTGCTACCGGCAGTATGCAGATACTACATAACACGCTTTGGGCATCAGCAGGTGGCGTAACCGCTAACTGGGAACCGGTTAATAATAAAAGCGGGGTGTATCAATTCAGTGATAACACCTGGAGTTCCTTTAATGGCACGCGTTTTTCAATCCTCGATACCCTGACCGATCTTGTGGCTGTAGCCGTTGACCCCACCAATGAAAGCGTATGGACAGGTTCGTTTGGCGGCGGACTGGCTAACATAAAAAAAGACAATGCCATTGCCATCTTCAAACAAAATTCTCTTATAAAACCTGCCTATTTCAATGCGAAGAGTTATCGCGTGAGCGGCCTCAGCTTTGATGCAGATAATAATTTATGGGTTGCCAATTATGGTGCAGAAAATCCGGTGCTTGTTAAAAAAGCAGACGGTACATGGCGGTCATTTATCATTCCGTATGCCCTGGTTGAACAAGCTGTTTCGCAAATAGTGATTGATGATTTTAACCAGAAATGGATAGTATTACCTAAGAACAATGGATTGGTTTGTTTCAACCATGGCCAATCTATCGATAACCCCGGCGAGGATCAATGGAAATTATACCGCAGCGGTAAAGGCAATGGCAATCTGCCCGACAATAATGTAACTTGTATTGCGAAAGATAAAAACAGTTTTATCTGGGTAGGCACTGGTAAAGGAATTGGCGTTATTCAATGTCCGCAGCAGGCTTTTTCCAATCAGGGGTGCGAAGCCGTGTTACCCATAGTACAGCAGGATAATTTTGCCGGCTATTTGTTTAGAGACGAGCAGGTGCAATCCATTGCAGTAGACGGCGCAGATCGTAAATGGGTAGGCACCAAAAACGGAGTGTGGCTCATTAGCGCAACAGCAGAAAAAACTATTTATCGTTTTACAGAAAGTAATAGTCCGTTATTGAGCAATGATGTAAAACAAATTGCTATTGATGGTAAAACCGGTGAGGTATTTTTTGCCACAGCAAGCGGCATTTGTTCTTTTCGCGGTACCGCTACTGAAACAACGGAAACCAGCAATGAAGGGTTGGTATTTCCTAACCCCGTACCCCCGGGCTATACAGGTACTATTGCCATCAGAGGTGTTGCCAACAATGCCATTGTAAAAATTACCGAACTTAACGGTCGCCTGGTTTATCAAATAAGAGCCCAGGGCAGCCAGGCCATCTGGAATGGTAAAGATTACAAAGGCGGCACCATTTCAACCGGTATATACCTGGTATTGACAAGCGATGAGAACCACCAGCAAAAATTGGTTACCAAAATTGTATTTATACAAAAATGACGCTCCATAAAACCAAAGGCATTGTATTACGAACCGTAAAATATGGCGAAACCAGTGTGATCGTCACTATTTTCACGGAGTTGTTCGGCATACAATCGTACATAGTGAATGGAGTAAGGATCTCTTCCAAAAAAGGAGCTGGCAGAGCGAACCTGTTTCAACCGGGCGCCATACTTGACCTCGTTGCTTATCATAACGAATTGCATCACCTGCAACGCCTGCGCGAGTTTAAATGGAGTTTTTTATACCAGCATATTTTTTTTGATGTAGTAAAGAATTCCGTAGCGTTGTTTATGGTAGAATTGTTGTCAAAAACACTTAAACAACCTGAAAGCAACCCTGAGCTGTTCTATTTTGCAGAAGATGCGTTTATGCATCTTGATAAAGGCGATGAACAGGTAGTGGGTAATTTTCCATTGTATTTTTCATTACACCTGGCCTCGTTTTTGGGTTTCCGCTTCAGCGACCGGTATACCGATCAAACAACCTATCTGGATTTACAGGAAGGTGAATTTGTACATGAACATCCTGTTCATCCCCATTTTTTATCGTACCCCTATAGTTATATTACTTCACAGCTGTTAAAGGTGATGCAACCGCACGAACTAACACAGCTAAAGCTAAACCAGGATACCAGGCGTATATTGTTGCATGCTTACCAAACCTATTACGCATTGCATGTTCAGGACTTTGGAGTTATGAAAACATTGCCTGTTTTGCAGGAAGTATTGGGTTAATGTGATAATATGCTAATGCAATAAAGCCGAAAGCAGAATGTGATAATTTGATAATGAGATAATGTGATAATTCGATAATATGCTAATGAAATACAATTCTGAGTTTATAAGTTCGTTAGTTATTAATTTTTCAGCTCACTGATTAACTTACAAACTCAATAACCTATTAACTAGCTGCCTTCCTGATTGCCGTTTCACGTTTCACGCCTCAAAGCTTGGCCATCATCAATTTTTTTTTAACTTCACTATATAGCTCATTCACATTTCCACATAGGACAGCTTCCATTAATTTTCAAAATGGCCCGGTTTTATTCTCCCCCTTATAGCGGCCATACAGCGACCTTATAGCGATAGGCCGCCGGGGCATCTTCGTACTTCCTTCGAGATTCCTTCGGGGCATCTTCGGGTACAGATTATACAGCATTGTTACAGCGTTAAAGCATCATTTTAAACGAGTTTCC
>DASUVL010000833.1:0-10395 GCA_036379015.1 Niastella sp. | reverse complement strand
AACACAAAGACATAATAAGTAAGCGGACCATTGCCAACGTTCTCCAATGTCTGCATTTCGAGTGGCGGTATTAACAACACACCTCCAGGTCCAATTGTTTTATATGAAACAAGCAGGTGAGTACAATTATCATATCGCAAGATCAGTGGTGAGGTTGATCGTTGTTGCCAATGTTACGGATATTTTGCTTCAGTCTTATAAGTTCATTTGTTACCTCATATGCGCCTTTTTCTGATACATGGTCGCCATTGGGAATAAAACAACTATCGCCAAGTGATAAATTACTAAAATCAATTACTTGTACATGGTATGCGTTGGCTATTTCGTTAAACCTGGCGATATAATTAGCAGGGATCTTACTTCGATAGTATGGATGTATTGGGGCGTTAAGGAATACTAAATCAATTTTATTTGTCTTACAGAGATTGATGATCTTATTTAGATATATCAAATTAATTGCAGAAAAATCATTCAGCTTTCCATTTGTATAAAATTGATATTGCAATCTTTTTTCCATGGATGGTTTCGATGCCATTTCATGGGTATAATTATTTGAATAGCCAAAAGAAGAAGAGAAAGTAACTTCTTTAATTAAGTAGCTATATCCTATCCGGGCAACTTCCTTAATAAATGGAGGGAAGTTTTTACGATTCCAGGCAACCAGTTTACATTGCACTTCACCAGGAAGGAGATAGAAATATTTAGGAGAAACAGATGGAACATATTCTCCGTTTATGAACTTGTCAAAATAATTCGATAAACTATGATAACCTACACCCAGATAGACCTTTTCGATGTGTTGATTTTTTTCAATCAGTTTTTTTAGTTTGTAATAGGAATAGTAAAATGATTCTGCAGCTTTTGAAACATTTTTGCTGTTCTCTAATAAACTATCATTTATAGCACATTGTATATGTGAATCCCCAATGTATATTTCTGTAATACCAGGGCCAAGTTTGTAATCTATTGTTTTTGAAATGTAAGCAATTAGTATTAAACCGATAACTATACATGCCAGTGGGATTACAGTAAATGCAAATATTTTTCTTATGAATTGCTTCATCAGGTAAACTTTAAAACTGGAAATAAATAAATTGTTGTTCTTTACCGGAAAAATAAAAAATGATTAAAATAATACCGTAATACATGGCCCATCGCAGCGGCTTATTCCATTTTATACCTACATGTGCAATCACATATTGTTGTTCTCTCCCAAGCCATTCAACGATTAAAAACAGGCCTGTCATAAAAACAATGGGAACAGCTTTCCCAATCCCCGGAAAATGCGGCATGGTGAACAATGATCGGGAAAATATTTCAGCGATATAATTCAAAGCATGTGTAACATTGGCTGCACGAAAGAAGATCCAGGCAAATAACGTTAAACTAAAAGTAATACCAATAGCAAAAAGATCTTTTAGTGTTGGCAGATATTTGCCTTTTGCAACAGTGTCAAGGTTGTTTCTGTTTGTATTGAATATTATTGAAGGCATTATATATAACGCATGTAGAAATCCCCAGGCAATAAAAGTCCAGTTAGCACCATGCCACAAGCCACTTACTATAAAAATGATAAAAGTATTCCGGATCCTCATCCACATCCCCCCTTTACTACCACCCAGTGGAATGTAGAGATAGTCTTTAAACCATGAGGAAAGCGACATATGCCAGCGTCTCCAGAATTCGGCAATATCCCGTGAGAAATACGGAAAAGCAAAATTCCTTGAAAGCTCTATGCCAAATAGCCGGGCCGTTCCCAACGCAATATCGGAGTAGCCGGAAAAGTCACAGTAGATTTGAAAAGTAAAAAATAATGCACCTACAACAAGCGTACTTCCCGAATAGTCTGCTGAATTATTGAAAATGGTATTTGCATATTCCGCACAATTATCTGCAATGACCATTTTCTTGAATAAGCCCCACAATATTTGTCGCAATCCATCAACTGCTTTTGAATGATCAAATTCCCTTTTTGTACGAATTTGAGGTAAAAGATGTGTTGCTCTTTCTATTGGCCCTGCCACAAGCAAAGGAAAAAAGCTAACGAAAACAGCATAGTCAACAACGTTTCTTTCGGGTTTTATTCTGTTTTTATAGAGGTCAATAACATAGGATAAACCATGAAAAGTATAGAAAGAAATACCTACAGGTAATATCACTTGTAAAGATCCTGCATTCGCTTTAAATCCCAATAGAGATAGTCCATCGGCAAATGAAGCAGCAAAAAAGTTGTAGTATTTAAAAACGCCCAGAAAACCTACATTGACAGCAATACTAAGCCACAACCAAAACACTTTCTTTTGCTGGTTTGAAGCCTCGTGTATTTTGATACCTGTAAAGTAGTCTAACAGGGTCGAAAAGATCAGTAAAAACATAAACCGCCAATCCCAACAAGCATAAAAAAAGTAACTTGAAATGAGTAGTATAATATTTTGAAGCCTTAAATTTCTTGACGCAAGCCAGTAAAGTATAAAAACAATCGGTAAGAATAGTGCAAAGTTTAATGAGTTAAAAAGCATATTGCCTGTTAATATTTTTAAGTCTTATTGTTCGCATGGTCTTTTTAGCATGGCGTACAACACTTAAATATATGACGGGAACTGTTTTTGACCTAAAAAAATCCAGCTATGACCCTGGTCAGCCTCAAATCATCGACTTTTCATAAGGCGTCATCTGCTGGCGTACACTACTGGTGTAATGCCCGACATCAAAACCCTGTTTGCGATCGTGCATAGTTTTCCATGGGGCCACGGCCCAGGTAATTGAATCCAAAAGAATTAAATGGAATTTATCGAATCTACCGCCACTTAAAAGCAAAATAACTACATGGCTTGTCAGAAGCATTGCTGATGCCATGCATCTTGCCACTTTCCATGATGTACAGATCGCCGGGGCCGGCGGTATAGTTTTTACCATCAATGATCATAGATGTATTGCCTTCAATGACTAAAATCATTTCTGTTTCTATGTGTTGGTGGGGGGCATGACTGGGGCCGGTATGTGACAGTTGGGTAACATGCATTTCAAAATATTCGCACATGACCGTGGGACGATCAAAATATTTTCGTGTACCGCCTTTTTCTGTCTTTTTAAATGCTAAAGAATCTGCATGTAAGATCAATATTCCTCCTGCCTTTTTACTTCGTTCTATGTCCATTGGTTTTTTTGAACGAAAAACAAAGACATAATAAGTAAGCGGACCATTGCCAACGTTCTCCAATGTCTGCATTTCGAGTGGGGGTATCAACAATACACCGCCAGGTCCAATTGTTTTTGTTTGATTGCCTATGGTGCACTTCATGTTGCCTTCCTTTACAATAATAAGCTCTTCCCTGTCTTTTTGTGCATGTGTTGGCCGAGGCAATGCGCCTTTCTGCTGGGTGGTGGCATGTATCTCGAAGTAATCAAATTCGGGGGTAGTGCCTGCTGCGATTTTCCGTCCTTCGCGTTGATCGCTTTTTGTAACGGGTAGATCGTTCCAATGAAAAACGCCGGATGTAACAGGTTGCAATTGTGTAAATGCGTTTATGGCAATTATATGAAACAAGCAGGTGAGTACAATTTTCATATCGCAAGATTGGTGTTAAGGTTGGTCACTGTTACCAATGTTACGGATATTTTGAATGCAATCCAACTGACATCCCTATTTTAATCACAAACGGGCTACCAATAGACCACTCCTTTCAAATCACTAAGTTGGATCAGATAACTTTCTGCTTTTGAAAAACATTGTTTAATGAGTGATTTTCTACAAACCAATACCCGGATCTAAGATGCCCCCTCACTCAGCCCTCAAACTCTTCACCGGATTGGCTATGGCAGCTTTGATTGCTTGAAAGCTTATTGTGACCAATGCGATCGTCATTGTTGTACAACCGGCTATCAGGAAGACCCACCAGCTGATATTGATTCGATACGCAAAGCTTTGCAGCCACTTATCCATTGCCCACCACGCAACCGGAAAGCCGATCAAGGAGGCAATAAACACCAACCTCACAAATTCTTTTGAAAGCATGGTCACAATACGTCCCACGCCTGCACCAAGCACTTTGCGGATGCCGATCTCTTTGGTCCGTTGCTCTGCTGCATAAGTAACCAACCCGAACAGGCCAAGGCAGGCAATGAATATGGCAAATACCACAAACGTTATAAACAGTTTGCCGGTTTGCTGCTCTGCATGGTACATGTTGTTATAATCGTTGTCCATGAACGTATAGCTGAAGGACATGCCTGGCGCCATACTGTTCCATTTGTTTTTTATCTGGCTTATCAGGGAAGGCATATTTTTAGTATTGATGCGAATAGCCATGTTTATCCCATAATTACCTAATTCCATCACCAATGGACC
Organism: Niastella sp.; assembly: GCA_036379015.1. Classification (GTDB taxonomy): domain Bacteria; phylum Bacteroidota; class Bacteroidia; order Chitinophagales; family Chitinophagaceae; genus Niastella. Next base: position 6,047 of record DASUVL010000833.1, on the reverse strand, counting down.
CACCTTTTCATGCATAGTGCTGAAATTAAAATCTTTTACAATCCCGATCACATGAAAGGTCTGTGTCTGATAATTTTCGCCCGGACGATACAATTGTGCAGTAAGGGGTTCTTTCCATCCTAGCATTTTTGCCGCGGTTTCATTCAAAATGATCCCGGTGGAATCCGTCTTATAGTCGGGTGAAAAATTCCTCCCTTTTTCCATCTGCATACCCAGGACGGGAATATAGTTTTCATCTACCTGGATACTTGTAAATATGGCTACTTTTTTAGCATCCATGGTAGCATCGCGAAACCATCCACGCTGATTGAGATTGCCTGGCCCTGCAGTTGGAAGATCATTTGTAATAGTGGCTTTTTCTACACCCGGCAAGTTTAATAATGATTCTTTAAATGCCTTGCTTTGCATGCCCAGGTTATTCGTGTTATGCAATACCAGCACCTGCTCCCGGTTATAGCCGATCTTTCTGCTTCGGATGTAATCGAGCTGGTTATAAATAACAACGGTGCCAATGATCAATACTATGGAGATGCTAAACTGGAAAATCACCAGGCTGCTTCGCAACCAGCTGCTTTTGAAACCGGAAGCTATTTTGCCTTTCAGTACCTGTACCGGCTTGAATGATGACAGATAAATGGCAGGATAGCTGCCGGCAATACATCCGACAACAAAAACCAATGCGATCAGGGCAGGGGTAAGCCATGAAGAGAACAAGGTGTCTACCTGCATTTGCTTGCCTGCGATCTGGTTGAACAACGGAAGAAGCAGGTACGATAACAGCAGGGCAAGCAGTAATGACAAATAACTCATTAATACAGATTCGGTCAGGAACTGGATGATCAGATGGCCCTTTGTTGAACCGGCTACCTTTCTTACCCCCACTTCGCGGGCCCTGTTGGCGGAACGCGCCGTGGACAAATTCATGAAATTTACGCAGGCGATCAGCAGAATGAAAATGGCAATAACCGAAAATATATATACGTAATTAATATTTCCGTTGGCTTCGAACTCAAATGTTTTTTCTGAATGTAAATGAATAGCTGTAAGTGGCATCAGGGGATAACGAAAATGGTCTCCCTTGTTTTTCAAATCCCGGACGGATGTATGAAACATGCCTTCCAGTTGTTTCGCCAGATAGTTGTTTACCGTTTCATCGACCTTGCTTTGGATGAACGCTTTTGTAACGCCGGGGCGTACCAGGATATAACTATGTATACCATTCGACAACCAGTCACTATCACCGCTTCCATATGCTTTACCAAGTGGCCGGATGAAACGGAAATGAAAATGGGATTGACGGGGGAGATCTTTTATGACACCGGTTATTTTGCAATTGGCGGAATTATCTATATACAATGTCTTTCCAACAACATCAGTGCTGTTGAAATATTTTAACGCAGTAGTTTCATCGATCACGATCGCATTGGGGCCATTTAAAGCCGTTAGCGGATCGCCTGTTATCATAGGAGCTGTAAAGACCTTAAAAAAGGTTGAGTCTGCAAATACGGCATGATGCTCCTGGATATTTTGATCATCCTTCCTGACCAATATGTCGTACTCAAAACTTACTCTTACCATTTGTTCTATCTGCGGATAGTCTTTTACAAGTGTCAATGGTAAAGGCCTGGGCGAGGTGGCAGAGCTAAAGGGGGTGCCATTAAAAGAAAGATCCGCATCGAGCCGGTAAATGCGGTCCGCATTTTTATGGTATCTATCGTAATTCAATTCATCAAAAACGTACAATGAAATGAGCAGGCAAACAGCCAGTCCGGCTGCCAACCCGGTGATATTGATAAAAGAAAAAGCTTTATTCTTCCAGAGATTGCGTAGCGCGACCTTCAAATAGTTTTTATACATACTGCAGGCATTTGTTTCAAGAAGTGTTGGTTATTGCGGGTACAGCGAGTTGTAAATATTGCACTAATGGTATGCCTTTTTTTACGCCATTGATAACCTACAATTTGTGTATGAAACAAACACCTGACATGTTCGCTTTTGTTACATGTGGTGGCCGTTTTTGAGTCGGTGATGGGTGTAGGTATATCAGGTGAACAGGTAAGCACAAACGGGCGAGGGATCACGTTTCCCAAAATGGCTCAAAGGTGTCTCATAATTGGAATACAATGTTGCTAAATCAATTTATACGTCCTTTAAGGCAACGTTGATCTGAGAAATTTTCATGCCTGTAATTAATTGAAGATCATTCCTTAGTCATTCGCATCAAGCTGCATTTATGTTCACTGCCGATAGGCATGGCATAGAGATTGGCCTATCAGTGATGCTAATAGAAAATCTGTACTACTTTATACTGATTCCTTATGAAAGCCCTAAAATCCACAACCTGTTTGTTTAACCGTTCTTATTACAGAACCGTTATTTCATTTCTATTAATATTACTGTCATTTACTGCGGGCAAAGCCCAAACAGTTAGCTGGGCCTGGATGAGTGGTGATAACGCCGCCAGTCAGGCTGCAGTTTATGGTACAAAGGGTACTGCTGCTGCTGCCAATAAGCCGAGTGCCAGGGATAGCCATAGCGGTTGGAAAGATGCCTCAGGCAACTTCTGGATCTTTGGTGGCATTGATTATAACGGCCAATATAATAATGACCTCTGGAAATACACCACGAGCACAGGGCAATGGACGTGGGTGAGCGGCGACAACGCCACCAATAGAAATGGTGTATATGGCGCAAAAGGCGTCGCGGCAGCTGGTAACAAGCCGGGGTCCAGGCAAGGGCAAACAGCCTGGACAGATGCCAGCGGCAATTTCTGGATCTTTGGCGGCCAGGGTTATAACTCTACGGGTAGCGTTGGTTACCTGAACGATCTATGGAGGTATAACCCAACAACAGATCGTTGGACCTGGATAAGCGGTGACAATGCAGTAGCGGTTACCGGCGTATACGGCACTAAAGGAGTAGTAGCCGCAACCAACAAGCCGGGAGGAAGAGGCTTCGTTGCAAGCTGGATTGATGCTTCGGGTAATTTTTGGATTTTTGGTGGTCTTGGCCGGGATGGCGCTGGCAATTCAGGCGACCTGAATGATCTATGGAGGTATAACCCAACAACTGATCGCTGGACCTGGATAAGCGGAGATAATACACGCAATAATACCGGCATATATGGTACAAAGGGCACTGCAGCAGCAGCGAATAAACCGGGTAGTCGCGATAGTCACAGTGGCTGGGTAGATGCCACGGGTAATTTTTGGCTGTTCGGCGGTGAGGATGCTCCTGCTGGCAATGTTTTTAACGATCTATGGAAATATAACCCCGGCACGGGGCAATGGACCTGGATGAGCGGTGATAATACAACCAACAATACCGGCGTGTACGGTACCAAAGGCACGGGCGCTGCTGCTAACAAGCCGGGTGGAAGAGCCGGACAAAACGTTGTAATAGACGCTATGGGTAATGTGTGGCTTTTGGGAGGAAATGGATATGGTGCATCAGGCGGTAAGGGCTATTTAAACGATCTATGGAGATATAAACCTTCTACCGACACCTGGATCTGGGAAAACGGCGATAATGCTATTAACAGCGCAGGTGTTTATGGTACCAAAGGAACTGGTGCCGCTGCTAATACATCTGGTGCAAGGGCATGGGGAGCAGCCTGGTTAGATGGTACCAATAATTTGTGGGTCTTTGGGGGCGTCGTTAATACCGGCGATATTAATGACCTGTGGAGGTTCACCTCCCTTACTATTTTACCATTGCATGATATTACACTGCGCGGCACCCATGGCAAGAGTGAAAACGTTTTATCCTGGACAACGGTGGGCGAAGTAAATACGGAGCAATTTATTATAGAAAGAAGTGCAAACGGAACCGATTTTACAGCTGTAGGAACAGTAGCTGCAGCAGGCACCGGCGATCATCGTTATTCATTTACCGACTATAATGCCATTGGCGTTACCTTCTACTATCGTATACAAGTGAAAGATGTAGATGGTCAGGTTTATTATTCGCCGTTAATTACGCTGGCAGGTTCATCAGATGCCCGCCTCAGCGTTTCTCCTAACCCTGCCCGTAGTTTTGTAGTGCTGCAGGTTAATAATAGTCTGCTCAATACCGTGGCAAGGTTGTATGATGCTGCAGGCCGGTTGGTGGGTGAATTCCGTATCAGTAACATGCAGCAACACATAGACCTGCATCGTTTTACCAACGGCGTGTTTACACTGCAGCTTAATAACGGAAAGACCTTTACTATTATAAAACAATGATCTTCAGGAAAAATACAACGGTAGCCCCTTCTGCCGTTCAATTTACAAAAGACAACTTTACCGGTTGTCTTTTGTTTTTTTAAGGTTTGTTCATCTGTAAAATCATAAGATATTATTCAGCTTAATGTATTGAAGTAACATGATTGTTTTGCCATCTTTAATTGCTCCATTTTCTACCATTTTCATAGCGTCATCAATGTCAATTTCTAATACTTCAATATTTTCCTCTTCGTGTTCAAGGCCGCCGCCATCAGTTACTTTCATTTCCTTTGCGTATTCTGCAATGAAAAAGTATAAGATCTCTGTCACAGAACCGGGCGACATATAGGCTTCAAATATTTTTCGTACTTCGGTTATTTTATATCCTGTTTCTTCTTCTGTTTCTCTTTTAATACAGTCTTCCGCATTGTCTTTGTCTAATAAACCCGCACAGGCTTCAATCAACATACCGGATGTATTGCCGTTTACAAAAGTCGGCAGGCGAAACTGTCGTGTTAGGATAACAGTTTTTTGTATTCTGTTGTAGAGCAAAATTGTTGCACCATTGCCTCTGTCATAGGCCTCCCTGCTTTGAATTAATTTTGTTCCGTCCTTTTTTGAATACTCGTATGTTATCTTTTTGAGTACGTACCAATTGTCAGAAAGTATCTCCGTGTTTAAGATCTTAATGTTGTCTATCATTTGCTGGTTGTTTTGTTTTCAATTTCATCAAAATACATCATCAATTTGTTTCATCCAGAGGGTGCTATAAATATTTACTAATCAATCTATTTTTCCTCAGCAAGTTACTGACTGTCCAACTTAACGCAAGCGACGAAGCAAACGTTATTACAAATTTCAAAAAAGCCGGTATGTTATAATTCATTAATAAAAATTGTGTCCAGATAACAAAAATGTAATGAATCAAATATATCAAATAAGCATTGTCAGCTAAGGAAGTCCACCAGCTTTTTGGAGCAATAGCCAATTTTCTAAAAATTGTTATAAATGTCAAACAACTGAAAGTACAGGAAGAAACGTAAAGTGTATAATAGATCATCCAGGCATTGAACTCCTTTAGCTGATTGCTTTTAACCATTTGTTCCAATTGCTTAGCGCCTATTGTTAAAGCTATAAATACAGTTACAGTAAGTAAACCCCAAAGTGGCCATTTTTTTACGATAACTGAATTTTGAGAAAAAATACCATTGTTGAAATCTGTATTTCCAATAATAACTCCCAGTATAAAATAGCCAAAATACAAAAGAATGCGGCTTAATTGAAAATCGAAAGGCCCAATCCCTGTCCAGGTTCCGGCTCCAATGTTATAGGCTATTGGAACATACAACAGCCAGGTGATTAAAAGTAAAAAAGAAAATAACAGTGCAGGCTTGTTTTTAAAATTTGCCAATTGTATAACAATTCCCGGTTTTAATTTCCGGATTACCGGGTTTATAAATAGCAACAATACATTGAACAAAAACAAAACCCAAATAAACCAGGGCGGACCAACAGGCCACTTTTCTATTGTGAAAAAATCTTTTATGTAAGCAACGATGTCAGTACTGGTATGAGCAACATAATAAGAAGGGTAGTAAGCTATGAGCATTAACAGGGTTCCAAGGAATATAAACGGTATAAAGAGGCGGTAAAGGCGGTCAATAATGAAACTTAATGGGCCCTTTTTGGCGATACTTTTAGATAGGAACAGGCCACCAATTAAAAACATTAGTGACATGAAAAAAATGTCGTTGAAATTTACAAAAATGTCAAGCCCAACCCATCTTTTAGTGTCTACAATTGGATTTGTAGAGTTGATGTATGCATGCTTGTCAAAATTTGCAA
>DASUVL010000832.1:0-2169 GCA_036379015.1 Niastella sp. | reverse complement strand
AACCTGCTCATAGGTATCTTTTTCAATATCGTAAATGTATATATCTGATTGGCCATTGCGAACCGCACTTAATAACAGGGTGTTGGAGTTCAGCATGAATTTCATATCCTGTATCTGTTCAAAGTGCGGTATATCCTGTTTTATCCGTTTAAAACGGGCAACCATATCATATATGAATAATTTCACTTTCCCCTCCGACCAGTAAACACAGGCAAGCCGGGTGCCTTTGCCATCCCAGGCTAATAACGGATAATTAGGATTGATCTCGTTCTCATTAGCCCGTACGCCGGTTTTTAATAAAACCTTTCTTTCTGTCATATTATCCCACAACACTACCCGGTACTGACCTTTAATGAATTCCACTACAGCGTAAGTTTGACTGCGTGGAGCCGGATTGGCGGTGAAGTGTATGAAATCTTTATTATGCGTTACTTCTTCTACAATCGAAACCGTTCCCTTTGGAATATCCTTTCTGCCCCGCAGATCTTTTTCATACATTTCTGTTCTTTCGGCCATGAAATCCTTCAGTACTTCTTTGAACTTCTTTTTAGCGATCCGTTGGGAAGCGCTGTTGAGGTTGCGGTACACGCGGGAGAGGTATAAAAAGTAGGTAACGTTCTCTTTTTTATATTTTTCAGCCATGTAATGCCAGAAAGCGTGACCGGCAAGCAGTGGCTTTTCGTAGGCAAAATGGTAAAAATTATTGTATTCACCCGATAACAGGGCCAGTTTCAGTTCATTGTCATATTCGGGGCTCCATTCTTCTGCTACATAATCAACATCCCCGTCAACCAGCCATTTGGGCAGATCAAGCAGGGCCTGGTTGGTGGCAAACTCACCCAGGTCATCGCCAAACAGAATATTATCTACCAATATTCTGGCTACACCCTGGCGTATTTGTTTGCGTAATTTAGAGTGATCGCCGTCGAAATACAGCACCATTTTGTTATTCACCAGCTTGGTAATACCCCCGGTGGTTTGCCAGTCGAGGTTTAATCCAATATTCGATTGCCGTAATTCATCAAAATGGTTATATATAACAATATTGGCGCGGCGTTGCAGGCCATACTCTACAAACTGTTCCAGTGCAGGCAATTCGCTTTCAGCCACCTGCGCAACATAGTTGGCAATGGTTTTACCATTTTCATAGAAATAGGTATTGAAATTGGTGGTTTGGTAATATTGCCACTTGAATTTACGGTACTGAACCCGGTTCTTTCCAAACTCCACGGTATTCACCTGCGCGAATAGTACGGTTGGCAGTAACATGGCAAGTAACAAGGGAAAGGATAAAAATCTTTTTGTCTTTGGCTGAATCTGTTGAAATTGCATAGCCTGTCTTTAAATGTTTTAAAGTTAAAACAATCCATAATACCGCGAAAATCAATTATAATAAGGTACGAGTATGCTTACAGTGACATCATTTACATTTAGTCCGGTTCAGGAGAATACTTATGTGGTGTATAACGAGACGGGCGAATGCTGCATTGTCGATCCCGGCTGCTATTTCGGCAATGAGCGTAATGAATTAAAGGAATTCATACAAACTTCCGGCCTAACGCCTAAATATTTGTTAAATACTCATTGTCATTTAGACCACGTATTCGGAAACAAATTCATCCATGATACCTGGGGGCTAACTCTTCACCTGCACGAAAAAGAAAAACCCTTACTGGAGCATGCTCCAACGTTTGGCTTATCCTGGGGACTGCCTTTTGACAACTATAAAGGCGATCTTATACTTTTACGCGAAGGTGACACCATACCGTTGGGTAATGATGCGTTACAGGTATTATTTACTCCTGGTCATTCCCCCGGACATATTTGTTTTTATTGTCAGGCGCAACAGCTCGTTGTGAGCGGTGATGTGTTATTTCGCGAAAGCATCGGCCGTACCGACCTGCCTGGCGGAAATTTCGATACCCTCATTTCCAGCATCCGCAACCAGTTATTTGTTTTGCCTGATGAGACCGTGATTTTCCCCGGCCATGGCCCTCAAACTACTATCGGGTATGAAAAAATACATAACCCGTTTTTGAAAGGCTAAGGTCGAAGGTCCTAATGCGAATGACCAAATTAAACTGATTGCCTATGGGTGCACTATTGCCGGTTGACCGTACTGTTCTACTGGGCTTTGAACCCTGGGCCCTGGGCCCGGTAGAGAAACCT
>DASUVL010000831.1:0-7019 GCA_036379015.1 Niastella sp. | reverse complement strand
CTTATCTATTATGACCTGGCTGATTTATCTTTCCAAGCTTTGCTAATTGTTTATTGCACGCTGCTTGGCCGGGACTAATAGATTTTTAATGTTCTTTTAACGCTTCTGCCTGGTGCTTCTGGCTTAGCCGGCACCAATTGACTATTGTCGGTTGATCCTAACCTCTTTTCTCTTATTTTTGCGCCGGCTTTAAAATTGTTGCACAAAAAAACAAGGAATGAATTTTAACCTCACACAGATCCCCGACAGGATTAAGAAACCACGCAACAGCGGTATTACCATGGTAATGGATAAAGGTCTGAGCGTTCCGGAAGCGCAAAACTTTATGAGTGTTTCGCATCCGCATGTAGATATTGTTAAGCTCGGCTTTGGAACCTCCTTTGTAACCCCGAACCTGCGCGAAAAGCTTGAAGTATATGCATCGTACGACATTCCCGTTTATTTTGGAGGCACTTTGTTTGAGGCGTTTTTGATCCGTAACCAGTTTGATGATTATATCAGCGTTTGCAAAGACTTCGGCATTTCCTACATGGAAGTGAGCGATGGCTCCATTAATATTCCCCATGCTGAAAAATGTGGTTATATCGAAAAGCTGGCCAAACATGCGACCATATTAAGCGAAGTAGGGAGTAAAGATGCTGCCCATATTATTCCGCCTTATAAATGGATTGAACTGATGCGCGCCGAACTGAATTCCGGTTCCACGTACGTGATTGCCGAAGCTCGTGAAGCAGGTAATGTTGGTATTTACCGTGGTAGCGGTGAAGTGCGCGAAGGCTTGGTTCAGGAAATTCTTACGCAAATTCCCGGTGAAAAAATATTGTGGGAAGCGCCACAAAAAGCACAGCAGTTATACTTTATTGAGTTGCTTGGCTGCAATGTAAACCTTGGTAATATTGCGCCCACCGAAGTGATTCCTCTTGAAACCATGCGCATTGGATTGCGTGGTGATACCTTCAATTTGTTTTTGAACGGCACGGAGACGAAATAGATGACGAGTTAACAAGTTGAAAGGTGATTAGCGTTTTCACGTTTGCCGTTTCACGTTTCACGGCTGAATTTCGTGAGGCCATGAAATAATAAAGGAGATCGAATATGAGAAAATATGGCTTGATTGGCTACCCTTTGAGCCATTCATTTTCCCAAAAATATTTTACTGACAAGTTCCAGCGGGAAGGAATCACGGATTGCGTGTATGAAAATTTCCCGCTGGCAACAATCGATGCATTTGCTGCGCTTATACAGCAACATCCCGATCTCCAGGGTTTGAATGTTACCATTCCACATAAAGAAAAGGTAATACCTTTCTTAACTGCACAAAGCGAGGTGGTACAAGCTATCGGCGCCTGTAACTGTATCAAAATAGAGAATGGCCGGTTAACCGGTCATAACACAGATGTGGTAGGCTTTGAGGAATCTTTACGGCCTCTGCTGCAGCCGCATCACACCAAAGCGCTGGTGCTGGGCACTGGCGGCGCTGCCAAAGCAGTGTATTATGTATTAAACAAACTGGGGATTGAATTTTGGGAAGTATCCCGCACCCCTTCTACTGCGCGTCAAATTTCCTATCAACAAATTGATGAGTCGGTAATACAGGATCACACCTTGATCATCAATACCAGTCCATTGGGTATGTACCCCAACATCGATGAATGCCCGCTATTGCCATACCAGGCGCTCACGGCCAACCATTATTTATTCGACCTGGTTTATAATCCTGCTAAAACATTGTTCCTGCAGAAAGGAGAAGCACAGGGTGCCGCTATTAAGAACGGACATGATATGCTGATCATTCAGGCGGAAGAGAGTTGGAGAATATGGAATACGAAGGCGTAATGTGATTATTTGCTGATGTGATAATGGAAATACAGCTTCGCGTCGCGGGCAACTTTTTCATTTCTCATTTCTCTGTTTTTCATTCTTCATTTCCCTGCCGGGGGCCTAGCTTCTCAACAACTTCAGCCGGAATCGCCGCCACCTTCTTCTTCCCATAATCATAACAAACCATACCGGTTTTGGCAACGGCTACCAGATGCGTGGTATCGCCACTTTTCTTTTCCAGTTTATAATACAGGTCAAATGATATTTTGGTAAGATCGCCGGCCACCACAGAGGCAATTACGACATCGCCGTAAAACAATTCGCTTTTGAATTCAATGGCTACATCGCTCATGATGAGGCCAACACCGGCCAGATTTAATTCGCCGTAACCCAGTTGCTGCAGGAATTGCACACGGGCTTCATGGATCATGGAAAGGATGGTATCGTTACCAACATGATTGCCATAGTTCAGGTCTGTAATGCGTACCGGTATTGTTGTAGAGAAAGCAAAATGTTCAGGAAGTTCAATTTTGATTCTTGCCATTGAGTAGGGTTGTTTTGCTCCTTTCTAATTGTTCATTCTTTATTTCTTCACCTCAACATTGAATATTCTACATTCAATATTCAATATTTCCTATTGGTAGGGTTGTATTTCTCCTTTCTGATTATTCATTTTTTATTTCTCATTCCTTTCCCTTGCCTTTCACTTCAACATTCAATATTGGATATTCGTTATTCAATATTGTCTATTGATTCTCCATCAAAAGGTCCTTCAGCTCAAGAATGTCGGTAAAGCTGGTAGCAGTAGGGATCAGGGAAGCCTGGGTCATGAATTTTTCTTTCCATTCGCTGAAACGGATCTTCCACAGGCTGTTTTCCTGCATCATAAAATCGAAGTAATCCTGCGGTTCTACATCATCGTTTAAGGTACTAATGATATGCAGGAATTTGGAAGAAATGCGCGTTTGTTCTCCGTTGGGACTGGTAATGGTTATATAACAATCATCGGGAGAGGTGATCAGTTTTTTATCGAGGATAACCTGTCCGTTTGCATCGCGAATAAGCGGTGCTTCAACGGTAGGGGAGTTGGCGTCGGTAAATTCAACGGCCTTATCATCATCTAACCCTGCATAACTGGTAGCAATAGGTTGATAGTAATAGGAACTCGTACGCAAGGCACGGTTGCGATTAACAAAACGGGCGTTTATAAGGCCGGCATCAACAGCAGATAAAGCAGCGAGTGGCTTATTCTCCATGGATTCCACAGGCACCTCACCGATTTCAGTATCCGCAGCCGGGGTGCTTGGTACAGTTGAACTCTTAACTGTTGATGGGCTGGTTGCTTTTCCGGCAACGTTTAAGTCTTCGTTATTATTGGTTTTGTCTAAAATGTACCAGGCGCTCAGGGTAAGTAATACCATGGCGGCGGCGGCAATTGTTTTGCGTACAGACAGGGATATGAGCTTGCCTTCTTTTTTGGCAATTTGTTGCTGAGGTAAATGAGCCGCTATTTTTTCCCAGGCCGCTACGGGCGGGGTTACTGAAAGATCATACATCTTTTGAGCAACAGGGATCTCATCGGCATCAAATTCCGTGTTCAGCCTGGCAGCTATGTAGGGCCAGGCTTCCGGTGGAGGCGGAACTTCGAGGTTAAATAGTGTATTTTTAATATTCGTTGCCATATTACCGGGTGTAGGATTTTTGCGTATCGCTTAAATATTGTGCTATCTTTTTTTGTAAAACAGATTTGGCGCGTGCCAATTGTGATTTACTGGTTCCTTCACTAATACCAAGCATATCGCCGATCTCTTTATGGGAATACCCTTCTACCACATACAGATTAAATACTGTTCGGTAGCCGGGTGATAGTTCCTGTACAATTTTAATAATGTCTTTTTCTGCCAGATTTTCAAGGGCCGTTATATCGGTATCTTCAATAGTTCCTTCTTCTTTTTCCGTAACCATCGACAGTTTGGTCGATTTTTTACGAAAATGTTCAATAGACGTATTTACAAATACCCGCCTGATCCAGCCTTCAAAGGAGCCTTCTGCCCTGAAATGGTGTAAGTTTCTGTAAACCTTTATAAAACCTTCCTGCAGCAGATCCTGTGCATCCTCAACATGGCTGGCATAACGCAAACAAACCGCGTACATTTTAGGAGCAAATCGGTGATACAATTCTTCCTGCATACGCCTGTCTCCTGCAATGCATCCTTTTATTAAGTCGGATTCTGAAATGGTATAGTTGCTTTTTTGCTCCAAAAAACTTTAATCTAAGTATTTAAGTTAATCCTATCGTGTCTCTAGTACCTGTTTCTGCAAAAATAGTATAAGTTTATCAGCTGCCTTTTTACGATGACTTAACTCATTTTTTTCGACCATGGTCATTTCGGCAAAGGTGCGGTTGCTGCCGGCCGGCACAAAAACCGGGTCGTAGCCAAAACCGCCGGCCCCATAAGGTTCCCGGGCGATAACGCCTTCACATATGCCCTCAAAAAGCCATTCCTGTCCCTGCCATATCAACGAAATAACCGTGCGGAACCGTGCCCGTCGATTCTCCGTATTGACCAGTTTGCCCAATAACTTTTCGATATTCTTATCAAAAGCCTTGTCCTCCCCGGCATAGCGGGCGCTTTTAACGCCCGGTTCACCGTTCAGGGCCTCCACTTCCAAACCGGTATCCTCACTAAAGCAATGCTGACCGGTTAACTGGTGAATGGTGCGTGATTTTTCAGAAGCGTTGGCTTCCAGGGTGTCATGCGGCTCGGGAATGTCAATATCAATACCAGCCTCTTTAAGCGGAATGATCTCCAGGTCATTGCCAATGGCTGCCTGAATTTCTTCTACTTTATGCTGGTTATTGGTGGCGAATATTAGTTTCATTATTGTGAATGGTGAATGGTCAATGGTGAATGAAATACAGCTGCAAGCTTAAAGCCTAAAGCGAATACAAACCGGAAACAAGCAACTGGTAACTGTATTTACTTTTTCATTCCTCATTTTTAATTTTTCATTTCTCATTTCAAAGGAAAATCCGCTTCAAACAATCCCACAGCTTCCTTTTCAACACCTTAGCATCCTCTGTTTCCAGGTTCAACTCGCTAAGTGCAGGGGTGAAAAGATACGTGGTTCCGGCATAAGCCTGTTCTTTAAATGACGGAAAACTGATGGGCAGTTGAATAGTGCCCGGTTCTACCCCAAATAACAACACGTACTTAGGCTGCAATTGCAATTTCACTCTTTCAATAGCTACTGCTGCAGTAGCATGATTTACGATCGCCACGTCGGCCATATTCAGTTTACAGGCCCCCAGCATTTTGGTCAGGAACTGCAGATCGGCTTCGGGAACAAAGACGTCGTTCGGGCAATTTACCACTACAGTGATCTGCTTTTTATTATTTCCTAATATTTTATAGGCAGCGGGTTCGGCAGCTTTTACCGGCGGGGCTTCTATAATTTTTTCAGGAGCTTTTTCTACAACTGGCTCTTTTACCGGTGTTTTTGTAACAGGTTGTGGTTCAGCAACTTTACGCGCTTCCGGTTGGGCCATTGGGCCCTCCGGCTGCGCCTGCGGCAAGCCTTCGGCGGCCGAAGGCATCGCCTGCGGAAAGCCTTCGGCGGCCGAAGGTTGTATCAGCGACCGACGGTACAGATCTGCAATTACAAAATCGGGTAATTTTATATTAGTTAAACTCATTTTTTACAAGATATTCTTAATCAAACAAATATCGGATAACAAATGCAAGTTGTTTTACGAACACTTGTTAGTAATTTATTTGACATCCCGAAACTTTATTTGTTTATTTGCGGCTCAAAAATACTGGATTATGGTAGAAGCTTATAGTATCCCTGTCACAAAAATTGAGCACAGCCGGTTGCCGGGCGTTACCCTTGAAAATATTCCTTTTGGCAAAACCTTTACTGATCATATGCTGGAAGCGGATTATGAGAATGGTGAGTGGAGAAATGTGGAGATCAAACCGTATCAGCCATTGGTTATCAGTCCGTCACTAGCCGCTCTGCACTATGGGCAGGCTATATTTGAAGGCATTAAAGCCTATAAGAACGATGCCGGAGAAGCACATATTTTCAGGCCATATGATAATTATAAACGATTCAATATTTCCGCAGCCCGTATGGAAATGCCTGCGGTACCCGAAGAGATCTTCATGGAAGGCATGCGCAAACTGATAGCGCTTGATAAGAACTGGATCCCTTCCGGGGAGAACCATTCCCTGTATATCCGTCCGTTTATGTTTTCCTCAGATGAAATGATCGGTGTACGGCCTTCAGAGAGTTATAAATTCCTCATTATCCTGAGCCCGACCGGTCCGTATTACAGTGCGCCTATGCGCATTTATGTGGAAGATAAATACACACGTGCTGCACCGGGTGGGGTAGGGCAGGCTAAAGCCGCTGGCAATTATGGTTCCAGCATGCATGTTACTGCTGAGGCCAAGAAAAAGGGGTACGACCAGGTACTATGGACAGATGTATATGAACATAAATATGTGCAGGAAGTAGGTACCATGAACGTATTCTTTGTGATTGGTAATAAGGCGGTTACACCCGATCTGAGTTCTGGTACCATACTGGCCGGGGTTACCCGCGATAGTGTTATGACCATCCTGGAAGAAATGGGATTGCAGGTGGAAGAAAAACCGGTCTCGATCGATATGCTCATCGATGCTTATAAAGCCGGCACGCTGCGCGAAGTGTTTGGAACCGGTACGGCGGCCACTGTTTCACTGATCCGCGAATTGAAGTACAAAGACTTTGTAATGACGTTCGACACCGCCAAATGGACGGTTACCCCTGAAATAAAAGACCGCCTCGATGCCATTCGGGAAGGTCGTGCGGCTGATAAGTTTGGTTGGATGTTCAAGGTGTAATCGATCTCATGCAATTCATAGAAATAAATCAGGACAGACCTCTTTTGGACGGTCTGTCCTTTATTTTTGGGGTGTTTTACGTGATAAAAGCCCTGTTTTTCAATTAATTTTGCACAGATTAGCCACATTAGGCTAATACCCCTCAAAAAGGGACTCAATTTTTTTTGGTTATAAAGTTAATCCGCTTACCTTTGCCGTCCCAAAATCAAAAGGTTCATAATGCCTACTATACAACAATTGGTAAGAAAAGGAAGAGAAATCATCAAGGCTAAAAGTAAATCAAGAGCTTTAGACTCCTGTCCTTTC
>DASUVL010000830.1:0-2139 GCA_036379015.1 Niastella sp. | reverse complement strand
CTGCAACAGGAACAGGTAAATGGAGATCTGCGCATTGAACAGCAACAATTGAAGTGGTTACTGAACACCCGCGAAAACCTGTTGCCGGAATATAATGCGTTGCAAAAAAAGCAGGAATGGATAACCGATACCACGGTCATTGCCGGCCATCCCGCAGTGCAATTGCAGCAACAACAGGTAAAGGTAAACACAGCACAAACCAATATCGAAAAGGCCAGGCTTTCTCCTGAATTTATGGTGGGTTATAGCAATCAATCCATCATCGGGTACCAGTCAAAAGATGGGGTGAATCAAAAATATTACGATGCAGGAGATCGCTTTCATATTTATCAGATGTCAGTTGCCCTTCCCATATTTAATAAAGCGGCAAAGGCACGCATTAGGGCTAACCAGGTACAGGAAGAAACGGCCCGCATGGAAGTGGCCGCTACCAGCCAGTATCTGATAAGTCAATGGGAGCAACTCAATGAGGCCTATAAAAAATACGCAGCGCAGGTGCGGTATTATGAAACAAGCGGATTACAGCAGGCTGCACTGATCACCCGCAATGCCCGCCTGGGTTTTGAAAAAGGCGATGTTAGTTATGTTGAGTGGACCTTGCAAATGAACAACGCCGTACATATTGAGCTGGGCTACCTGCAAGCGGTGCACGCCCTGAACAACACCATTATTGAATTGGAATATTTAACCGGAAAATGATCACAAGATGAAGAAACTGTTCCTTTATATAGCTGTTCTGTTATTATCAGCCTCCTGTTCATCATCAACTGAAAAAGCAGTTGAAGCGGAAAAACCAGTTGATGAGAATGCGGTGTCTTTAACAGAAGCGCAGATTAAAAATGCCGGAATAGAAACCGGACCTATTCTGAAGCAAAACCTGAATGTCGTAATAAAAGTGAACGGGGTAGTGGATGTGCCGCCACAAAATATTGTATCAATAAGCTTTCCGCTGGGTGGCTATCTTAAAAATACAACGCTGTTGCCCGGTATGCATGTAAACAAAGGACAGGTCATAGGGATTATTGAAGACCAGGGGTTGGTGCAACTGCAACAAGATTACCTGATGGCGCAGGCGCGTTTACACTTTTTACAGCAGGAATATGACCGGCAAAAAGAATTAAGTGAACAGCAGGTAAGCGCCGCCAAAACCTTTCAACAGGTGCAGGCTGATTTTGCCGCCCAGAAAGTGCTGGTGAAGGGACTGGCCGAAAAACTGCGGCTGGTTAATATAAACCCGGGTACGTTAAATGAAAACACCATCTCGCGCAGCGTACCTATGTATTCGCCCATTAACGGCTTTGTATCAAAAGTGAATGTAAATATTGGCAAGTTTGTAAACGCTACCGATGTTTTGTTTGAATTGATCAATCCCGATGATATACATGCCGCCCTGACTATTTTTGAGAAAGACATGCCCAAAATAAAGGTAGATCAGTTGGTGAAAGTGTCTTTTGTTGATGAACCAGGCAAGGAATACGATTGTGAAGTGATACTGGTGACACGTAATGTAGATGCCAACCGCAGCGGCATCATTCATTGTCATTTTAAAACGAGGCCTAAAAACCTGTTACCCGGGATGTTTTTGAATGCAACCATACATATTGATAATGTACCATCGCTTACCGTACCGGAAGAAGCCGTAGTGCGGTATGGCAATCAACAATACATTGTGCAGGTTACCGGAAAGAATAATTTCCAACTGGTGACTGTAGAAACGGGTATCCGCGAAAATGAGCGGGTGGCTGTTAGTGCAACCTCCACTGATCTATCGGGTATGCAGGTAGTCACTAAAAACGCTTATGCGGTACTGGGTAAGATGAAGAATGCATCAGAGGAAGAGTAAGAAATTCCCCTTATCAATCACGGTTATACTTCAGTGGATCAATAAAATAACGTATAATTGTGAACCCAAAATTCTAAACATCTAAACCCGATGAAAAATCTTACTAACCTGTTGTTAGCCGTTATGGCTATGCTATCGGCTACTGCCCAACCCCAATTATTCGACAAGAACCCGCCATCAGGATTTTCAAAAAGCATCGAAGTCATCCTCGGCGATTTTCCTTACAACTACAAACACATCACCGGCGACCTGGTACAAACAGATGGTGAAATTGAACATTTTGCTTCAACGGTCAC
>DASUVL010000829.1:0-5846 GCA_036379015.1 Niastella sp. | reverse complement strand
AAAGTTGGTAATGTTTACCAGCGAATGGCGGTTTATCCATACCTTCAAAAAAACATCCTGAATAATATCATCAGCTATTGATTCATGTTCGGTAAGGCGAAGCGAATAGGCATACATTTTGGGTCGGTAGGTGTCGTATATTTTTCTAAAGGCTGATTCATCTCCGGCTGCAATGCAGCTAAGCAGCTCTTTTTCATTGGGAAGATTAGATGTAATATGATCACCGGCTTGAATCACAGCAGTGCAATCGTTTTATTGGTATGTTAAGTTGAAATAAACTGTAAAATTACAACCCTGTATTACGGACGCTGTCCTGTGCTGTCTGTATATTACGGTAAATTTAGATAATTGGTTGGAAGATACTGCTAATTTGCACGAAATAAGATCACAGCGACGGGCGGTTTGTCAGGATAGCACAGGATGAGGAAAAGGGAAGAAATATTGAATATTAATTATTAAATGTTGAAGGTTGAAGTGGAAAACAGAACGGTAAAATTGGAAGTAAGTGGCAACCTGGAGCCAGGAATCTGGAACCTGTATTCCATTATCACATTATCGAATTATCACATTATCACATTGATGATATACCATATGAACAAAATAATATCCACACTATTCGCATTCCTAATCGCAATTCCATATTCATTTTCACAGATCGCTCCCAAACCAGGCACTGATGTTACCGCGCCATTACATGCCCTGCAACCCGATTATCCGGTTCCGTATGTTGCCATGAGCGAGACTGATATTAAAAAGGTGTTGGACAAAGTATACAATTACCTCGATGCCGTAACACCTGCACAAATGATCAACCGGCAAACCGGTCAGGAAGTGACCGATGCCACTCATTTTGATACTGCATATGGCATAAAGCCCGGCGATTTCAGATTGACCGCCTATGAATGGGGTGTAACATACAGCGGTATGTTGCTCGCTGCTGAAACCAGCGGCGATAGCCGGTACAACGATTACGTAAAACAACGGCTTTCTTTTATTGCCAAATGGGTGCCTGCTGTTAAAAAGAAAGTCGCCGAGGGGTCATTAACAGGCAATTATATTTTCCGTCAACCCATTGCACCACATGCATTGGATGATGCCGGTGCAGTATGCGCTGCCATGATAAAAGCTACCCGCAGTGGATTGAATACCGAGCTTCGTCCGCTCATTGATAATTACATCAATTATGTAAGTACCAAAGAATATCGGTTGCCCGATGGCACCCTGGCACGCAACCGTCCGCAGAAAAATACCATCTGGTTAGATGATTTGTACATGAGCGTACCGGCGTTGGCGCAAATGGGCAAGCTTACGGGCAAAACCGCCTATTATGACGATGCGGTAAAACAGATCCGCCAGTTTACCCAGCGTATGTTCGATAAAGAAAAAGGTTTGTACATGCATGGCTGGGTACAGGATATGAACCCGCATCCGGCTTTTTACTGGGGCCGCGCCAATGGTTGGGCCATTATGGCCATGGTAGAATTGCTGGATGTGTTGCCGGAAAATCATCCCGGCCGCTCGTTTGTATTGCAACAGTTACAGGCGCATGCCAAAGGGCTCGCTGCTCATCAATCGGGATCAGGTTTCTGGCATCAGTTGTTAAACCGTACCGATTCCTATCTGGAAACATCGGCAACGGCTATTTACGCATACTGTATTGCGCATGCCTGTAACAAAGGCTGGTTAGATGCCAAAGCCTATGCGCCGATGGCGATGCTGGCCTGGAATGCGGTTACTACAAAAATAAATGCCACCGGACAGGTAGAAGGGGTTTGTGTTGGCACCGGTATGGCATTCGATCCGGCGTTTTATTATCATCGTCCGGTGAATGTTTATGCGGCACATGGCTATGGGCCGGTATTATTGGCGGGTGCAGAAATGTTGCGATTGGTGAAGAACGACAAGTTCAAAATAAATGACAGTTCGCTGCAATACTCCGAATAATGTGATAATTTGATAATTCGATAATGTGATAATGAAATACAGAAATAACTTGCACATTTGAATCATAACGATGTTTGGTGAAAATAAGCCGTCTGAAAAAGAACAACCACAAGCCATAAAACACAAACCATACACGTTATATGAAATCACTTTGTACTTTCATGTTAAGTACTATTTTATTATCTGCCAACGCTCAAAACACAAGCTACAAATTCGACTTCGGTACAAACGAGGCGGCCAAAGGATACATTGCCGTAACACCAACCACTACGTTCTCTTATAACACCGGTTATGGTTTCGATCAGGGATCAACCCTGCAGGCCATTGACAGAGGCGGTGATGCATTAACCGGTGATTTTATAACCAGCAACAAGCCTTTTTATTTCTCTGTAAAATTGCCTGATGGGAATTATGATGTAAAAGTTATTCTTGGCGATACCAAAGGCAATGCCGCTACCACCGTTCGCACAGAATGCAGAAGACTGATGCTGGAAAACATTCGTACAGCATATGGTAAAACGGTTACCCAAACATTTACTGTACATATAAAGGACAGTGTGATCAGGGATGAACAACAAAAAGAGATCTATAAAGTAAAATTAAAATCACGCGAATATACTTACCGGCATTGGGACAACCTGCTTACGCTTGAATTCAACGACTCGCTGCCTAAAGTATGCGCTGTTGAAATAACGCCGAATCAAAAAGCAACGACGGTCTTTTTAGCCGGAAACTCTACGGTTGTTGACCAGGACCACGAACCCTGGGCAGCGTGGGGACAAATGATTCCCCGTTTTTTTGAACCGGGCGCCATTGCCATTGCCAATTATGCAGAATCGGGTGAAACAATGAAAGCCTTTTCCCGCGAGCGTCGCCTCGATAAGATCTGGGCGCTGGCAAAACCGGGCGATTATTTATTTATAGAATTCACGCACAACGATCAGAAGCCCGGCGGCAATCACCTGGACCCATTCACCACATATAAGCAAACTATCAAAGAGTGGATAACAGAAGCGCGCAAAAAAGGTATGACACCGGTGCTGGTGACTTCTATGCATCGACGGAATTTTGATTCAACCGGTCATATTGTAAACACCCTGCGCGAATATCCCGAAGCCATGCGGCAAACAGCGAAGGAAGAAAACGTAGCGCTGATCGATCTGAATGCGATGAGTAAAACATTGTATGAAGCCTGGGGGCCTGAGCAATCGCTGAAAGCATTTGTGCATTATCCGGCAAATACATTTCCCAATCAGGAAACAGCCTTGCAGGATAACACGCATTTCAGTCCATATGGTGCATACGAACTGGCGCGGTGTGTTGTGAAAGGAATAGCAGCAGCCAGACTTCCCATTGCAAAATACCTGGTAAAAGAAAAGATTGCCTTTAACCCCGCACATCCTGATGCTTTGGGAAAGTTTTACTGGCCGCAAAGTGCATTTGTTACGAGTGCGAAACCGGATGGGAATTAGCCCCCAAGGAAAGGGAAATATTAAATATTGAATGTCCAATATTAAATGTTGCAGTTAAATACAAGAGTACAATTAATGCCACTGTATTTGCTTGCAGCTTGCAGCGGTTTTCATCCGCCAGCTGGCGGATTTGCCGATTCACGGTTTTATTCTTACTTTGACCCGCCCGGTCCCGATAGCTATTGGGAGCCCATTACATAATTCCCTTGATACTATTACTAATATCGTATTCGTATTTTTACGTTTACTAGTTTTGTTATAATATAATAATGGATAACTATTAACGTTTTTCATGTGGTAATTTGTTAAGGAGATCAGTCCTTTAAAATAAAACCCGTTCAATATCTTATAAGGTTATATGAAAAAAAGTACACTCATCACCTCTTTTTTAGTGTTGGTTGGAATCGTACCCGTTTTCGCACAAACAGCAAAACCCGTAGTGGTAAGTCCGCGTGTTGAAAACCTTACCAATCCGGCAGGTATCGAAACATTGCAACCCCGTTTAAGCTGGCAGATAACGAGTACAGGACGAGCCGTCATGCAAACCCGTTATCGCATTCTGGTGGCCGATGATCCGGCTAAACTGGTGCTCGCTACGGGCAACATTTGGGATACCAAGGAAGTGAACAGCGAACAATCACAATGGATCCCATACGCCGGTAAACCCCTGCAAGCTGGCCAGAGCTATTACTGGAAAGTAATGGTATGGGACAACCAGGGCGGTATGTCAGAATGGAGCAGTGATACGGCTAAGTTTCAAATGGGATTAATACAACCCGCCGATTGGAGCAATGCCCAATGGATCGGTTATGATGAACTGGACGCAGCCAAACGGTATGTACCCGGTATTCATGCACCCGGCGCTAGCAAAGATTATAAATCTGTAGTAAGCGGAAACCATATATTGCCGTTATTGCGTAAAAACTTCGCAGTAAGCAAACCGGTTAAAAAAGCAACTGCGTTCATCACTGGTTTGGGTCAATATGAACTGCACATCAATGGTGTTAAAATTGGTGATCAGTTTTTATCGCCCGGCTGGACTAACTACGATAAACGTGTTTTATATAATGTGCTGGATGTAACCAGCCAGGTAACCAACGGCAACAATGCCATTGGTGTAATGCTGGGTAACGGCTTCTTTAACGTACCCAATGAACGATATCGCAAAACCCTGTTGGCTTATGGTAACCCGAAGATGATCATGAAGCTGGTGGTTGAATATGCCGATGGCACCAAATCAGAGATCATTTCAGATAATACCTGGAAAACAGCACCGAGCCCAATCACTTTTTCGAGTATCTATGCCGGTGAAGAATACAACGCCACCCTGGAACAGGATGGCTGGGACAAAGCCACCTTCAATGACGGCGCCTGGAAAGCAGCCGTTGTGGTGAAAGCGCCAACAGGCAAACTGGTTGCAGAAACCGGTACACCAGTGAAAGTGATGGCCACCATGGCGCCACAAAAATGCGAAAAGAACAGCGACACGACCGTACTGTTCGATTTTGGTCAGAATGCAAGCGGCATCATAAAAATAACCGTACGTGGCCAGAAAGGCCAGGTGATCAGAATTTTCCCTGGAGAGCTGATCACAAAAGAAGAAAGACGTATCAATCAAAAGAACAGCGGAAAACCTTATTTCTATTCTTATACCTGTAAAGGAACGGGAAATGAAGAATGGACACCCCGCTTTTCTTATTATGGTTTCCGTTATGCCGAAGTTTCATACGCTGCACCGGATACCATCAAAGGGAAGAAACTGACGGCAGTGATCACCGATATCAAGATGCTGCATACAAGCAACTCCGCTCCGAAGATCGGAAAATTCGAATGCCGCGATGATCTGTATAACGAAACCTATTCGCTGATCGACTGGGCCATTAAAAGCAATATGCAAAGCGTATTGAGTGATTGTCCGCATCGCGAAAAACTGGGTTGGCTGGAACAGAGTTACCTTATGGGCGAATCGATCCATTTCAATTATGATATTTACAGTTTGTATAAAAAGATCGTAGCCGATATGATGGCCGATCAGGTAGCAGATGGGCTGGTGCCCGCTATTGCACCCGAGTATGTGCTGTTTGATAAAGACACAAAAGACTTCCGCGATTCACCCGAGTGGGGTAGTGCATCAGTTATCTTACCCTGGCTTATTTATCAGTGGTATGGCGACAAAACCATTATGCAGGATGCCTGGCCCATGATGACGAAGTATATGGCCTATTTGAAGACCAAAGCCAATGGAAACATCCTGTCGCATGGTTTGGGAGACTGGTATGATCTGGGACCCAATCCTCCCGGACTGTCGCAATTAACCCCCAAAGAACTGACTGCAACAGCGATCTATTATTATGATCTCGACCTGTTAACGAAAATGGCAAAGTTGATGAATAAGTCAGCTGAGGCATCACAATATGCGTCCCTGGCTGC
>DASUVL010000828.1:0-6457 GCA_036379015.1 Niastella sp. | reverse complement strand
AACGGATGATCGCTGAATGCATCAACATTAACATGCACAGCCTGACCTGGACGTATTTTTTCAATCTGCGTTTCTTTAAAATTGGCAGTTAAATACAGCCCATTGTCATTTACTATGGAAAATAATGACTGACCAGCCTGTACCAATTGTCCGTTTTGAATAGTCTTTTTTGAAATAATACCATCCGTAGGTGCGGTAATAACTGTATAGCTTATTTGCAATTTGGCATAATCAATATCTGCCTGGCGCAAGCCTATGTTAGAAGCAGTGGCCTGTACCTGTTGACGGTTGGTACTTATTTTTTCAGTTACAACCGGTACCTGGGTTTCTGCAGCATGCATAGCAGCTTCAGCGGCATCTTTTTCCGCCTTGGCATTATCAAACTGGGCCTTGGTAATAGCATGATCTTCATACAGGGCCTCATAACGTTTGAAATCTTCTGTGGTTTTCCAAACCCGCACTTTAGCTGTTTCTACATTAGCCTGTGCAGTGGCAATACCGGTCTTTGCTTCAGTCACCGCATACTGCTGCACATTCACCGATTGTCTGGCAACTGCGAGAGCCGCCTGCGCTTGCTGCAGCCTGATCTGAAAATCACGGTCGTCGAGAACCACAAGGGTATCCCCTGCTTTTACAATCTGGTTATCTTTAAATCGTATTTCTTTAATATAACCGCTAACTCTTGATACTACTGGACTAATATCTGCGTCAACCTGGGCGTTGTCTGTTTCTTCATGGCTTTGACCATAGAAATATTCTTTGGCAGTAAATGCCAAAGCACCTACTAATACGAGACCCAGGATAACCGGGAAAATGATCTTTTTTCCTTTACTGCTCTTTTGTAATGCGTTCATACAATATCTCTTTAATACTTTTTTAAAAGGTTAGGGTTGAATATGTCCGGTTGTTTTCAAAAGGGTATAATAAGCGGCAGTAGCATCTGCTTTGGCCAGCTCAAGATTCAATCGCGATTCATACAACAGGGTTTGTGCATCAATACGGTCGGTGGTGGTAGCCAGATTGTTCTTGTACTTCGATTCGGTTATTCTTTCGTTTTCCGTTGCCTGTACCACAGCATCGTTCAGTACTTTAATTTTTTCCAATGTCTGTTGATATTGGGTATAGGATCTATTTACATCCATTTTCACCTGATCGGTAATAAGTTCACGCGTAGTAGCAACTTCCTGCTTTTGCAAATTGGCTTCTGTTGCCTTGTTCTTGTTCTTAAAGAAACCGGTGATATCCCAGCTTGCATTTACACCTACTACAAAGGGAGCCAGGTAGGTAGCGCTTTTGGGCACCAATGCTTTTGTGGGGTTGATGTAATATAAATTACCGCCAATGCCAACAGTGGGTAATTTTTCATCGTGTATTTTCTTAATATTAACATCGGCCATTTTATCCTGGTAATTCAGCGAGCCAAACTCCTTTCTATCTTGCAGGGCCTGCTTCATATAAACATCCGGTCTGTCATTCATATCCAGTTTATAAAGCACGTCCTGTACCTGTACTGTTGTATTCTCCGGCAGACCAAGCAAGATATCCAGGTTATAATTCACCACCTTACGGTTGTTTTCCAATTCTATTTGTTGCAGCTGTATATTCGATTTCTGCAGTTGAAACCGCAATACATCGTTACGTGTAGCCAGGCCCTGGCTTTCAAACTTCTTTATCTCTGTTAATTTCTGTTCTACATCTTCCAGGTTCTGCGCTACTATTTTTTGATTCTGCTGAATTTTGTAGAAGTTGATATACGCATTGATGACGTTATATACAATTTCATCCTTGTCTTTGGCTGCATCGAGCTTGCTGCTTTGGATCAACAGATTGGCCGATTCACGTGCATAGCGGTAACGGTGTCCATTAAATATTGGTTCATTAATGCTCAACGTAGCCTGGTACAGCGTGTTATCAAAAGGGAATTGCATGCTTTTAGGATCTGAGCCATCAGAAGATGGCAGCGCAAAATTTCTCGACAACATTAAAGCATGGCTATAACCTGCGGTCACTTTAGCGGAGGGCAGTCTTTCATCTTTTGCCTGTTCTAATTGCGATGAGGCCTGGTCTATTTTATTTTGAGCCAACTTTAATTGTTTGCTGTTTTGCACGCCCAGGCGAACGGCTTCTTCCAGGCTAATGGTTCTGGTTTGCGCTTCCGCGGAAAAAATGGTTAGTAATAAGGCTAATACCGAGACTATTTTCTTTTTCAGGTTCATGCGATCTTTATATTAAATGTTATTCTTCATTTTTTATATCCAGATGCGCCCGTAGCATTTGTTTCAAATGCGTTTTTAACCGGGGGGCAATTTTTTTACGATACGCAGCATCGTCGGTTTCATCAACCTTGAGCAACCGGCAATACAAGGCTCTTGAATTGGTAACATGTGTAAGCGTGCCAAACACACTCGCCATAGTCAGTTCAATATCTACCTTGCGAAAAAATCCTTTCTTTTGCCCGTCTGCGATCACCTTTTTTATTTGTTCCAGGTTCCGCAACTTGATATTGACGATATGCTCCTTTATTTCTGTTGACCGGGCTTCATTGTATTGCTGCGACATGATGCAATGAAACCTGGAGTTGGTCAGTATCTTCTCAACATAATACTCAACCTGCCGCTCAATTTTATCCCAGGGCGTAAGGGTTTGATTTTTATTTAATTCTTCGAGAATACCTAGTGTATACCCGGCCCGGTCTTCTATCAACGCTACCAGTAACTTTTCTTTAGAGCCGAAGTAATAAGAGATCATGGCAAGATTGACGTTAGCGAGCTGCGCTATATCCCGCACAGAAGTCCCATCAAATCCATTGTCGGCAAACAATTGCTCGGCAACAGCCAGTATGTGTGCTCTTTTATCAACTTTTTCCGTGGGTGACATATGTTCAGTTTCTTTTGGAACCCCAAAATTAAACAAACGTTTAAATTAAACAAACGTTTAAGTAATTTATTCAACTTCCCCTTTTTTACACAAGGTTGCAATTACAGGGGCAGGAACTTCTGTTCAATACACCTGTAAAGCGTTCTACCTGATTGATTTTAAATTGGATCTATATGGTACGCAGGCGATGTTCCTTACCAGGAAGGCGATAAAAAAACAAGCGGAAAGAACCGTCCCAATAACAATTAAATAACAAAAAGCCTTTCGGGGGGAGGGAGGGGCGCCGTATCCTTTACAGCCATTGTGTAAGCTTAAACAGCTATTATTTCTATAATGGGAAATGCGCTCAAATGCCCGCCCAACCAGCGCATCAACATTGTTTGCACCTAATTTTATAAGGCCATTATTTTTTACATATTAACACATACTAAACGATAAATATTATCGTTTCATTGGTGTTTTATACCGGTTCTGTTTGATTGCATGCAATTTTCTATAACCTGGTTGCAGGAAATATTGAAGAAAGGATGTAAGAAGCTGAGCTAAGGTTATAATTCGTCTCTTAGTTCTCATTTAATAATATCAGGGTATTAACCGGCTTCTCTAAGCCGGTTTTCTTATTTTATATACGTTATCATACCAGCGGGCAGTAATCAACGTGCTAACAATTTTTAGCATAAAATTGCCGCCCTTAAAAAAAGGCGGCCTTTTTTGCCCTATGCACTATTTAACCCCTATTAGAAAAACTTTAATATATTTTTTATCTCTTTACTGCGGTTAATAAAACATCGCCCAAACAAATGCGCGGTGTATTCATTTCTTAACCGGAAATATTTTATTCAAATACCTGTCAATATCATTGAATGAAAACTATAACCGTATGTGTACGCCTGCCTGCCTTGCTTCGCCGAAGCTTCGCGAAGGCGCAGTCGGCAGGTTGAATTACTTTAAAAATTTATACGCTGACTTTAATAGCAGGTGTATATGGGATGCCTGCTGATCTTTTGTAAAAAACGGGGTAGTGCTATAATAGTACTAAATGCAGAGAGCAAAAGGAAAATGGCCAGGGTATAATAGGTAAACAAGTACAGGAAAAGGTTCGTCACAGTTTTCATAGTTTTCGGATTTCGTGCCAGGTCGCGATGGTTCATCATTGCTTCCTTTCTGAGCCAAAGATATCTCACCAACACATACCACACAATAGCATTATTACTTAGGAGCAACCATACGTACATGTCACCGTTAGTTGATGAAATTACCAGCGTGTACAAACACGCACTGCAACATGGCATATACCTCATTTCATACATTCCCTTAAATGATCCAATTAACAAACCTGTAATTATATTTAATACAGGCATTAACGTTGGATATAAAAAATGTATAAAAGAATAATATCTTTTGATAGCATCATATCCGATGTTAATAAGTAGCGTAGGCAACTATGAAAACCAATCAATGTTTAGCCGCCAGATGGCATGTTATACAAAAACCCGCCTTATAATAAGGCGGGTTTAATTGTTATTTGTACAAATAATTATTGCAATTGGCTAAGCAAGGTCCATAAAAGGCTTATTCTGTAGAATATTTTCTATCGCTTCCATTACTTCTGGCGTTAATAAAGCAAGCGCTGCTGTCGCTTTCAGGTTCTCTACCAGCTGTTCTGTTTTGGTAGCACCCAAAATAGCGGTGGTTACATTCGGATTTTTTATGGTCCATGCTATAGCCAGCGCCGCTAAAGAAACATTTAGTTGTTTAGCCAGCTCTGTAAGTTGTTTTACCTTCTTTAATTTTTCATCCTGTATCCATCTGTCCTTCAGCCAGCCGAAACCTGAAATGGCCAGTCGTGATTCTTCGGGAATGCCATCATTATACTTTCCGGTTAAAAAGCCAGCTGCCAGCGGACTCCAGATGGTGGTACCCAATCCGGTATTCTGAAACAAAGGCAGGTAATCCATTTCCATTTTGAAACGCTCGAACATATTGTATTGCGGCTGTTCCATGGTGGGGCCTATCAAACAATACTGCTGAGCCACCCGGTGCGCTTCCATAATTTCAGCAGCACTCCACATACTGGTTCCCCAATACATGACCTTGCCCTGTTGTATAAGGTTGTGCATCGTCCAAACCACTTCCTCAATAGGAACTGATGGATCGGGCCGGTGGCAGTAATAAAGATCCAGGTAATCGTGCTGCAGGCGTTCCAGCGCTTCATGGCAGGCTTCTACAATATGTTTTCTGCTTAAACCCGTTTGGTTCGGTTTGCTGTGTTTTCCACGCCAGCCAAAAAATACTTTCGACGAAATAACATACGAGGTACGGTCCCAGTTCTTTTTCTTCAATACCCGTCCCATCATTTTCTCGCTCTCGCCCAGGGCGTACCCTTCCGCATTATCAAAAAAGTTAATACCCGCATCATAGGATAATCCCATCAATGCATCTGCTATACTGTCGTCAATTTGTTTGTGAAAAGTTACCCAGCTGCCAAAGGAAAGAACACTTAATTGTAGTCCAGATCGTCCAAGTCTTCTATATTCCATAAAATTGCGTTTAGGGATCAAAAGTAAGAATGCGCCGTGTAACTCGGATAACACAATAGAATTTTAATACCGGACTAATGGCATAACCAGCTTTAAACATATCAACTAGTCAACCCGCCTGTCATTAAACGGCCTTATCAACTTTTCAACCCTGTAAACTTATCAACTTATTGTGGAATGCCGCTATTAGGTACCAGCATAGGACCGGAGCTATTATAAAAAGTGTAAGAGGTGAGATTTTGTGCCGCCCGCAAACCATCTTTTGCAAAAATTATTTTATCGCGCTGGTATATGTGGGCCGGCTTATTGGTATAGAATTCCTGTTTGTCCTGATTCCACCATAACTCCTGGGTACGCAATGTATCGCCATTTTTAATGCTTACCACCAGCACACTGTCGCGCAACAACACCTTATGATCAAACTCCACATACTTGGCGTAACGGGCATCCAGTGTGCTTTCTATAACGGTACTGTCGTCATAAAAATCAACATGCAGGGTATTGGGAAATTCCATATAAGGCGAATCGGCCTGAACCCGTAGCATATACGGGGAGGTGAGTTTAGCTTTTACTTTTCCCGATTGGCTCAGGTAACTTTCTACTTTTTTAGCTACCTCAACAGCCGTTTTCTTTTCAAATAAGTTGTTAACTACATCCGGGTCGTTTTCGCAGGATGTAAATACAAAAAAACAACCCATTAAAAGGGTAGCTGCCAAAAAGTAATATGAATTACTGGTACTTCGCATAATTTACCGTTGCCCGCTTACACATTGTTGTGCTCGCTGATAGCATAAAGACCCTTGAAAATCAGATCAGGGTCTGCAAATATCCTGTTTTTCAAATGATACACAAAATAGGGTGCGTCCCCCCCGGTTAACACCACGTTAAAGTTCCCATATCTTTCTGCATAGGCATCTATCATGCCATCGATCTCTTTGGCCATGCCCAGGATCACGCCACTGAGTATATTGGTACGGGTATCGTACCCGATCAATGACAGGTTCCAGTCTTTTTCAACCAGGGGTAGTTTGGCGGTAAAA
>DASUVL010000827.1:0-5564 GCA_036379015.1 Niastella sp. | reverse complement strand
AATATTGATATATTATTTTTCATAAATATATTTAAACTAATTGCATGATCAGATCAGGAGCAGTATTATTATGGTTTGGTAGATTGATTTTATATGAAAAAGATCGAAAATTGGTTGATTTTACCAGTACTGTTGGTAATTTATGGAATATGTTTTCCTTCGGTCTCCACACTAGACCTTTATGTTCATGATACTTATTTTATCATTTCACCTGCTGCGCTTTTACGTTTTTTTCTGGTTTTTTTAGTTGTATTATTTATACTATATAAATTCATAAGGAACCGGCATCAATCAATAAATAATGTATGGGCCATTGCTCATATTACTATCACCTTTTTGTTTATTATTATTATTTGGCACTCAGTTGAATTTGAAAAATGGCCACGCAGGTATGTTAGTACCTCTCCCGATACAAAATTTGCCATTTGGACTGTTTATAATCAGTTATTGATCATTTCGGTTTTCATTTTTCTTGTAACCCAGCTGTTTTTTCTGATATATTTTGTTGTTCAACTAATTAAAAAGCCTGTTGCCAATAATTAGTAGACAAAGTGTGACCACATCATCGGGGCAAGCTTTCCCACTACCAAAAAACTATATTATCTTTGCCGGTTCGAGAGGATTTATTTTATGAAGTTTTTTCCTGAATCGGCATTATCACAGCTGGAGTTTGATAAAGTGAAGTCATTGCTTGAAGAGCATTGCAAAACGGAGTATGCAAAAAGCAAATCGCAGGAATTGCGTATTCATACCCGCAAGGAATTTATTGAACTGGAGTTAAGGCAAAGCCACGAATACAAATTACTGATCCTGCACAGCATGTATTTCCCCAATGATTACGTGCTGAATTTAGCCAAAGAATTGCGGTTACTGGGCATAGCCGGCGGCGTATTGACCGGTGAACAGTTTATGCTGATTCGTAAACTGGCTGAAAGTATGCAGAATATTTTCCGTTGGTTCGACAGCGACCGGAAGCTGGCCTATCCTGCATTGGTAAAGGTGATCGATGACACCTATTATGAAAAGGTGATCATGGAAATGATCGACGACGTATTGCTCGAAAATGGCGAAGTAAAGGACAATGCATCGGAAGACCTGGCACGCATACGCACCAGCCTGTACCGGCGACGTACCGAACTGCGTCGCCTGTTCGACAAGATCGTTCAAAAACTAAGCAAGGCAGGGTATACGGCAGATATTGATGAAGCGTTCCTGAACGGCCGGCGTGTAGTAGCTATTGTGGCTGAACAAAAACGCCAGGTAAAAGGGATCTTACATGGCGAGAGCGATACCCGTCGTACATCGTATATAGAACCCGAAGAGACCATTGAACTGAACAATGACATTTTCGCCCTGGAAAATGAAGAACGGCGGGAGATCTATCGTATTCTGCAACAATTAACGGCCCGCTTATCGATATACGCTCCGTTGATGAAAACCTGGCACACCGTCTTGGGTGAATACGATTTTATTCAGGTCAAAGCCCGGCTGGCGTTGGATATGAATGGCGAGTATCCGCAGATAAGTGATAAAGCGCATGTGCATTTAGTAAAGGCCTATCATCCATTATTATACTTATATCATCAGAAAGCGAAAAAAACGACCATCCCGGTAGATGTAACGCTGGATGAAAAAAGTCGCATCCTGGTGATTTCAGGTCCCAATGCGGGCGGTAAAACCGTTACGCTGAAAACGGTGGGCCTGTTGCAACTGATGATACAAAGCGGTTTGCTGGTACCGGTACATCCCACTTCAATGTTTGGTATTTTCAAACAGATCATGATCCACATTGGGGATACACAAAGCATCGAGTTTGAGTTAAGTACCTACAGCTCGCACCTGCTGCACATGAAGCATTTTATTGAAAATGCCAGTGGCAAAACCATGTTCTTTATTGATGAGCTGGGTAGTGGTAGTGATCCCCATTTGGGTGGGGCCTTTGCCGAAGTGATTTTGGAAGAGCTGGCGCATAAACATGCGATGGGTATTGTTACCACCCACTACCTGAATCTGAAAGTAATGGCCAACAAAACACAGGGCATCATCAATGGCGCTATGGCTTTTGATGAAAACAACCTGATGCCTTTGTATAAACTCGCCATTGGGAAACCGGGTAGTTCGTATACGTTTTCCATTGCGGAACGCATAGGGCTCGACGCACGATTGATCAACCGCGCCCGCAGCCTGGTAGAGGAAGATCATTTCAGGCTCGACAAACTCTTGAACCGCACCGAGCAGGACCTGCGTGAAATTGAAAAGAAAGAAAAGGAACTGTCAAAACTGATAAAGGAAAATGAAAAGCTGCATAAAGAAATGCAGCAGGTCATAAACCAGGAAAAGCATCGCCAGCAGGTAGAATTATTGAAGGAGCAGAACCGGGTAACCGAAGACCGGCTCGCTTTTCTGAAGGACATGGAACGGAAGCTGAAGCAATTGGTTTTTGACTGGAAAAAAGCAGAATCACAGGAGGATAAAAAAGAACTGATAAAACAGATGCATGCGTTGTTGTTCAAGCAACACCAGAAGCAGTCCTCGGAGAAAGTAAGGAAGAAGATCAATTCAAAATATGATGAAGTAGGAGGGGAGATCCAGATAGGCGATAAGGTGCTGATGAAAATGAACCACCAGGTAGGGTTTGTAAAAGAGCTGCGCGGTAAAAAAGCGGTTGTGCAATTGGGTTTAATACCTATTACGGTGTCGGTGGATGATCTGGTTGTGGTGACGGAGAAACAGAATGAAGAATAATGAATATTGAATGTTCAATGTTGAAGAGGAATACAAAGTTTAGATTCAAAACAGAAATTAACAGGTTTTAACTTCGAAATTGGATATTCTTCGGTTCAATATTTAATATTGAAGAAATGTCCCGTCTCTGCTGAACCGAGACGGGACATTTCTTTTGGCCTGCTGGCTATTATAAGCTTGAATGCAGGTAGTCTTTTAATTGGCTGATCGTTTCCTGTTGTGACAGGATCGTTTCTTTTACCACATCGTTAATAGACAGAATACCTGTTACCTGTGATTCATCGAATACAGGCAGGTAACGGATGTTTTTGTCGCTCATTAACTGCATGCAATAGTCAATAGAATCGTTTGCGGTAACACGCGGCAGATCGGAGGACATGATCTCCGCTACCTTGGTGTCAGTAGAAGATTTACCTTTTAAAACCACCTTGCGCGAATAATCACGTTCAGTAACAATGCCCAGGTAGTGGCCCTCTTCCAAAACCATCACGGAACCGATATTCTGTTCGGCCATGATATGCAGCGCTTCCAGTACGGTAGTCTGCGGTGAAACGGTTGTAATATGGCTTCCTTTACGAAGCAGCACATCGGCCACTTTTTTATTCATACAGCAATGTTTTGGTGAACAATCATTTAAAGTAAATTACAACAAATGGCATGGAAAACCAAGCCAGTCGGGCTTTTAATGTCCAATTTGGGTGAATTTCTGGTAAAATTTATCGCCTGTGGCGGGAAATATATGACGCAAGTCAAATATTTGTTTTTTCACACGTATGCCGGTTAAAAAGTAAACCGGGCAGCCAGGACTGGGTAAGCCGTTGAATACTAATAACCGGTTATAGGGTTGGTGCCTATCTTTTGCCAGATTACAGGAATCCATTAATTTGCAAACCCTTCAGGAAAGATGCCAGAGTGGTTGAATGGGACGGTCTCGAAAACCGTTTACCGACTTGTCGGTACGAGGGTTCGAATCCCTCTCTTTCCGCCTTCGCCCGCCGAAGCTTTAGGCGCCTGCGCCATAGCTTCGGCGCCGGCGCACGTAGGCGGGCTCGCTTCTGAACATAAGCCCGCTGAATTTCGGCGGGCTTCGGACACTTACGCCAGAGCTTCAGCGTCGGCGCACGGACGCAGTCCGCCAATTATAAGGCATAGTAGCATATTGAGTTATAAAAACTACCAATTATGTACTATGTCTACATCCTCCGATGCTATGATGGTTCAACCTACACAGGTTGCACACAAGATTTAAAAGAAAGATTTCAACGTCATACCAATGGCTATGTGCCCGCAACAAAAACATTGTTGCCAGTTGAGATAATTTTCTATTGTGCTTTCAAAGACAAATACAAAGCATTTGAATTTGAAAAATACCTGAAGTCAGGTTCGGGACGAGCTTTTATGCAAAAGCGACTTTTATAGATATTTAAGTCTGGATCGGAAGCGCTCTTTTATTGCGTTTACTCGTTTTGGCGTTCCGATATTTATGCTGGCATAGATGGCGCTCAATGGTTGACCAGCCGTAGGCATTGAAGTGACATAAAAAAGCCCCGGTGTAGACACACCCGGACTTCTGGTAATGTCTTTAATAATATACTTACCATCCACGCTAACAAGGCCGCTTTTACTTACTACTTATATGTTCTTACAGTTAAGGCGTAATAATTAATTTCTCCTGATATGTTCCTGCATTTGTCGTGATCACAGCCGTATATGATCCGGCAGCCCATCCATTCGTCCGTATTTCCGTCCTGGACTTTAGACCAGCTTGAAGTTGTGTTACCTGCACCCCCTGTGTATTATATATGCTAATCTCTTTGATCACCTCTCTGCCTGCATCGAAGATCACCATGTTTGTGGCCGGATTAGGATACAATTTTAGTTTTGATCCATTTGATTCCGGCGCATCGTTGGTTGAAAATAATGGTGAAGTAGTAATGAACTTTACCTCATAAGCGGCCAACGTATAAGTAGTGCCACCATTGAGTTTTACAGATTTGCTGCTGTTGGTTTTATTCACCAGCAGCACGGTATTGGCGGTAGCCATCGCTGTTACGTTGGTAGATGAAGATGAAGTAGTGTAAAGGGTTTTACCTGCATTGAATAATTCACCTAATTTTTTGTAAGTGCTGTACCAGGGTAATGCTTTTCCACCTCCGCTAATCGATGTACTTGTCCACATAGGAGGAAGCAACGGATCTGTATCAGAAAGGTCTTCTGTGCCTCCCCAAAGCAATATCACAGAAACGTCGGAAGTGATTTGTTTGATCGCTGCGTAAGCGCCGACAGCGTTGAAAGCAGCATTAGTGGCAGGCAGCCCCGTCCGCTTTACATACCATTCGGTCCACCATATCGGGATCGCAGATCCACCATTCTGAGCGCGGATCCAGTTATTGGCAGCGGCAAACATATCACACATACCAAAGGCGTCCACATTGTCAGAACCATATGTAGTAGTATTGTAGCCATCCAGTGAAATAAATTCTCCTCCTAATTTATTGGTGAGCCAGTAACTCAGGGCGTCGAGACCACGCTTGTCCAATACTCCCCATGGGCCGGTAACTGAAGAGGGATGGCTCATCGAATTAGCACTGCTACCAATGGACAGAGATGGATATGGGCCTCCGATCTTAATGGAAGAAAGCGAAATGCCTTTTTCGGTGGCAACCTGCCGTATTTCCTGATATACCAGATTGTACATGTAGGTAAAACCATGTTTGGCATTACTTCCCGATGGAACACCTGCACTGCTGTTATAATCGTAGGAGTTGGTAATTGGATTGTAGTATCCTTTCAGTTCATTCCATACTGAAAAATGACGC
>DASUVL010000826.1:0-3073 GCA_036379015.1 Niastella sp. | reverse complement strand
ATAGTCTGTCTGTAGCTGCGTAATGATGGTTAGATTGAATTTTAAAATGACCGCCAACGTTATGTGCCGGTAATGTCCTCAATTTCTTTTGCATAGTATTTTTCGACTAAAGTGTAGCCAATCATATAGTCTACTGAATATGCTTTGCCGTCAACAGTAAACGGCTTTGCATTTTTAAATTTCAACCTTGTAGCTTCTAAATCGGTTATGAACTTTTGTCTTTGTGTCGGTAGAATAAAAAAGTAGAAATTGTCAAACTTAATTATATCAAAGTAAAGTGTCTGTTTGTTAGATTTTAGGATAACAGTATTATGATTTTTAATTGTCCACGAGCCGCTGTCTACCGTGAACCTTGCCATACAACTAAAGTCGATTTTGTGAAATGTCATATTTGAGTCGAGCCGAAAGTTGTAACCACCAAAACCGTCACTTATGTAAAAATCGCCTACGATGTCCTTCCAGGTAATTGAATCTGCAATTGTCAAACCTGTTATTTTTTTATAAGCGATCTCCTTTGCTTGTCCATATGCAAGTGTCGAAAAGAATATGGCAATTATTGTCAATGCTTTTGTCATAGTGAAGTGTCCAATTTACTGATACTTCCTGCCACAACAGCTAATTCCCAATAAATAATTTTTTTTCTATTTTTTCCGGATCGCAGTAGGAGTAGATCAAGCGCTAGAAATATTGCCAGTATAGCCGCTAAAATGTAGAGAATTTCAGGATTATTCAATTTGTTCACAAAAAGTGAAACATAAATCAGCATTAGGATACACAATAACAAAAAGATGCAAAATATCTTGAAAGGGGTTATTGGTAAGATTAGTTTCCTTAATAACTTCACTAGTTTAGTTTTTTTTAAAAGTCATCAGGTGGATGAATTATTACATTTTGCGCAGGAGCAGGGCTATCTTGTTCCCGAAGAATAGATGAAGGTTACAGCGGAGCCATCCTGGTTCGCCCGGGTCTTGAAAAAGTAAGAGACTCGAGTGCCGAATGAACGAAGGATGTTACAGCCTTTTAGTACATGTTGAAATACCAATCTCATCCAATTTTACGCTCTACAACCATATGCCGGTAAACCTGGCATATCGATTTAGAAGTTTCGCCAATCTTAGGATCCTGCGTAATGACAGTCTCCAAAAAGCTGCGATTAGCATCACCCCATTGATTCATAGCATCTATAACAGGCATCAACGACCGGCCGATCTCCGTAAGCGAATATTCCACTTTGGGCGGCAGTTGCGGGTAGGTTTTCTTTTCTACCATACCATGCGTCTCCAATTCTTTGAGTTGTACGTTCAACACCCTTCGCGTAACACCGGACAATAAACGCAACATCTCGCTTGGCCGCTTTATATCCATCGAAATTGCATGTAGCAGGGCTGGCTTCCATTTGCCATTCAGTACTTCTTTTGTGAGGTGTAGACCGCAATCTATAGTGAGGGGAGTCTTTCTTTCGTACATATGCTATTCACTTTACTCAAATATACGTAATGTGTTCAATTCATTGAGGGGGATAAATTTATCCCTATGGCATTAGTTTTTCCCATATTGTCCTGCTGCGATACATGCCCGAAGTTTGTAAAAAAAATCGATGAGAAATACAACACAAGCACTGTTAGAAGAATACCAACTGGGCGATTTAAAACTGAAGAACCGGGTGATTATGGCGCCAATGACGCGTGCACGAGCCTCTAACGCAGGCCTGGCACCTACACCATTGATGGCTACATATTATGCACAACGTGCCTCCGCGGGCTTAATTGTGAGTGAAGGCACCTGGATGAGTTCAAAGGCTATAGGTTTTATTAATGTGCCGGGCATCTACACTCAGGAACAGATAGAAGGATGGAAACTGGTGACCAAAACCGTACACGACAAAAGCGGTTTGATCTTTTCCCAACTAGGGCATATTGGCTCCGCATCCCACCCGGATTTCTTTGATGGCGAACTGCCTGCCGGACCTTCCGCCATCAATCCGCAAACCCATTCTTTTACTCCTGAAGGCTTTAAAGAAACACTAACGCCACGTGAGTTGACCGCTACTGAGATTAAACAAACTGTGCAGGATTTTAAGCAGGCTGCTAAAAATGCCATGGAAGCAGGATTTGATGGCGTTGAGGTGCATGCGCAAGCGGGCATGTTAATTCCTCAATTTTTAAGTATGGCCACTAATCAGCGCACCGATGAGTATGGTGGCAGTATCGAGAACCGTGCGCGCATTGTATTTGAGATACTGGATGCCATTACAGAAGTTTGGGACAGCACACGTGTAGCCATCAAATTCGCGCCGGTTGTAATCAGCCATGTAGGCATTGTGAAGCCAGATGACGAAACTA
Organism: Niastella sp.; assembly: GCA_036379015.1. Classification (GTDB taxonomy): domain Bacteria; phylum Bacteroidota; class Bacteroidia; order Chitinophagales; family Chitinophagaceae; genus Niastella. Next base: position 731 of record DASUVL010000826.1, on the reverse strand, counting down.
TTCCAATGTTCCAGTACATCCTTAAAAAACTGAGTGATTATAATCTCGCTTACCTGCACATTGTGGGGCCCGCAGAAGACTTAACCGGTACACCGGTAGAAGCATTGCAGCACAATTATTTCAGCCATTTCCGTCACCACTATCGTGGCAGGCTGATGGCCAATCTGGGCTTTACGCAGGAAAGCGGTAACGCAATTCTGATAGAAGGTACAGCTGACCTGGTATCTTTTGGCACACCATTCATTGCCAACCCAGATTTGGTAGAGCGCTTTAAATATAACCTGCCATTGTCAGAAGCCAACCGGGATACGTATTATGCCGGAAACGAAAACGGATACGCCGATTACCCTGTCGCGGTTCTCCCAAATTAAAAGGAATAAGCTTCGACCCTAAAATTGCTAAGGTTAATTCCTGTTTTTCCAATTTGGCAGTTTCCGCAAATAGGTCATTATTATTCCATCTTCAGGCTTTTCACAGGATTGGATAAAGCTGTTTTAAGGATTTGACAGCTTACTGTTAATAATGCAATGATTATAGCTCCCGAAGCGGTTGCTGCAAATATCCACCAGGAAATATCAGTACGATACTGGTAATTTTCCAGCCAGCTATGCATAAAATAATCAGCTACCGGTATAGCGATAAGAAGAGAAATTATAGTCAGAATAACAAACTCTTTCGCCTGCAGACGCCATAAATTAAATACCGATGCTCCGAGTACTTTGCGTACACCG
>DASUVL010000825.1:0-8400 GCA_036379015.1 Niastella sp. | reverse complement strand
GGGCACATGACAGCTAGCGCAGGAGATCTGACCGCTGCCACTCAACCGGGGATCGAAAAACAACAGCTTTCCCAGTTCTATTTTGTCTTTTAATTTTTCCAGATCTGGTTGTAATGGACTTGCTGGGACAATACCTAATTCTTTCCATTGCACACCACTGTCAATAGTAGGTTTGGGCCAGTTTTTGGTTGGTTGCGAATACAGGAATAACAGGGTGTCTTCGTAGGATTTTACCCAGGAAGGATAGGAGGGCGCGATACCTTTTTGTGTAAAGGAAATACTCCCGGCTATACCTATAACTATAAAAAGTATGATCACTAATTTTTTCATGGTTCAATTCATGGCTTACAAATAAAGGTTTATTGAAGCGGCAGCATTCCACCTGCTGCCCGATGGTATATACAGAGCCGGTAATGTCGTTTGTGCCGCTTCGCCAGTCTGTTGCCATTTTACCTTAAATGTACAGCCTATGCGATGTCGTTTTGGTTTTTCTTTCTGTATAAGATCAAATTGTGTGGCTACACCCCAGCTGTTTTTCTGCCAGTACAAATAATCGGTGTACACGACGCCCTGGGTAAAATAATTTTCCTGGGTGACAGGTACTGTTAACTCATTGGTAAGGGTATGCCGGAAAGATGGTGTCACGCGCAAAGACAGCCAGCTTTTATTCGTTGCCTGACGGTAAACACCAGCATAAACATGCGGCGTGATTACCTGTAGCTGGTACTTATGCGATGCTACTATATCCTCTTTAAGTTGATCCTTATACTCACAGCCGGCCCCTAATTCAACACTCATGCCGTTATTTTTTTTCCATAATTGCCGGTAGGTGATGCGGGATTCTGTTGCAGTGTACTGGTAGCTGGTAGCGTTAAATTCTATTGACCAGTTTAACATACTTAATGTAGTGAATTGCAGTTCCCATTGCTGTTGGCTTTTGTTACGGGTATGGGTAAGCAACAAATTGCCTGCAGTTTTATCCTGCTGCAGGAAGGCATACAAACTGTGACGGTTGCGGGTTGAAAATGAATCCAATGTAATATCTTCCTGCCAGAGTTCGTATTCGCCGCCAGTCTGCAAGCTCCAGCTTTTAAAGGTAGTGACGTATTGTACGAAAAAACCATTTGTTTTATTATACCGTCGTATGTATCTATCCATCTTGCCAATATTTCCAAAACCCAGGCTCATGATATTATTCCTGTCAAGGTACAACTGATTGCCGCTATAATTTTTGTTTGCATATCCTATGTCAGTGTCTTCGTTGCCCCGGCCCCACAACAAACCGGCTCCGGCTATGTGCTGCCGGAAACGCCCGGTAATTTCGGGACGAAGCAGCGTGGAAAACTCTTTTACATCCGGCCGTGGATCTACGGAGCGAGTAGTCCAATGATACCGGTAATTCCCATTCATGCCCAGGTACAGTTTGTTTTTCCATAGATTGTATGCCGCGATTGCCGACAGGTTATACAACTGCTTTTCATATTTTCCTGCCTTGCCGGCAAAGAAATAATAGGGTTGGGCTTCATTGTATTCACCGCCATTCCACCAGGCGGCACTGTCTTCCCAACGCTTCTCAAAATCAAACTGACCGGCCAGGGTAAAACGGCCCAGGGTTTTCACCCCATCGGTATGAAAGCCGGCTACCGTTTGCTGATAAGCCTCTTGCGACTTATGAAAGCTTCCCTGTTCATGGCCTCCATATAATTGCGAGCGGGCTACATTCCTGAAATCGCGGAAAAGCAGTTGGGTTGAACTGTAGTGTGCCCATTCCTGTTGCCGGCTTGTTTGTTCATATAAATAAATGCTGTCTGATGAAATGGTTTGTTGGGCATTCAAATGAATGCCCGGCAAACCTAACAACATATAAAAAATAAGTTTTCGCATGTATTAAAAGCTGAAGGATGCTTCTGTTTTTGTGGGATCTGCTTTTGCTTTGGTAGCAAAATCATTGGCCGAGTTGTTGGTGTCCTGCAGTATACGTCTTCCATTTACGGTTCTGGCCGTTTTACGTATTAATGAGTGAGAAGAATACTCTCCGGCTGTCACGTTGGTAGGGCCGGCATCAAATGCATTCGGTAATCTTTTGGGCACCCGCTGGCTTTCTGTTACCCGTTGCAATTCCACCGCATCAATGATATTCTTAACAGGAATTTGTTGGTACAGCGTGGTAGTGGGGGTTACTGTGGTATTATTAGGTGTAGCAAAGAATGGGTATGATTTGGGATTAGCCCCCTCGGTTTTATATACGATAAGAGCTTCGCGGCCCAGGTTATCAAGCAACATATCATTGCCGGAGGCTTGATACACTACATTCAGATTGGGTACGGAAGGGTTATCAACATCCCATTTATAAGGGGAGAAAGTTGGGGAGTTGCCGGATTCAGCTCTTTTATAGTCTACCAGGTAACCTTCAAAGTCAGCGCCTGAAAGATTAACCGTTAATGCCGGATTGGTAATTTGCTGGGTAGTTCCGTCATTCATATAATAAGGTGCTGCATGGTTCTGGCCTGTTTGTGCAATTACAATACTTTTACCGGGTAATACAGGCAATTGTTTGCCGGTACCGGGGATCATAAAAACTGCCCGGGCATATACATAATTGGTGTTGGCATTGGCATCGTTCATGCCAACGGCTTTTGTCCAATCGTATTGGTTATTGGACAAATAACCATATGTAGGATAATTGGCCGTTGTATTGTTAACACCGACCAGTTGAGCAAAGCACAGGCTATCGGCATACAGGGTATCTGTTGAGTTGTTATAAATTTCCAGGAACTGATCCCGGAAAGCGGCGCCGCTGGATGTATTGGAACCGGCATAATAGATCTGTTTAAATACCCAGTTCCCAATGCGGCCGGAAACTATGGGAATATTGAGATTTGTTTGTTGTTCCGTAATGGATTGGTTGGTCAGGTTGCCGTTGAATACTACATCCTGGTCAACAACGGTTCCACTTAGTTGTTGATAGGTATTTTTCGAAATAGTAATAGAGGCTGTAATTGTATAATGGCCCGGGGTTATGCTTTCAAAACTGACCACCCCGTTGTTGTTGGTATAAGCTTCTTTGGTAGTGCCGCTGGTGTTGTTGGTAATTCGGATAAGCGCACTGTCTTTACGCAGGCCAATAGAGCTAACTTCCCTGTTATACTCCATGGCAACGCTCAGGTTCACCGGCGATGCAGAACTGCCAAGGTCCTTCTTTTGGCAGGCATAAAAAATAATCAGTAGTAACATGATCAAATACAATCTGCTATTCATCTCGTTTATATTTAAAATTTTAAATTTATCCCTGCTGTAATGTTTATCGGTTGCCGTAACGTAGTGGATCTCTGGGTTTCCGGATCATAATACCTGGTTTGTGCATTTACAAAATTGTATACGCTGAGTGTTACGCGAAGTCGTTGCTGTATTTCCTTTGATAGCCGCATACTCAGGGTGGTGTATACACGACGGTTATTAATTTCTGATTCTTCTTTGGTGCCCCGCGTCAGATAGTTGTAATCGGCATTGTTAGGATCATATTTATCAATGGCCACATATTGCAGGTTACGATCAAGATAACCTACTGGTATCTCGCTGTCGTTATTATTATAGGTGGTTTTTGTCCAGAAAATATCAGCCGAAATACTTACTACAAAGCCCAGCCCCGGTATGTGGGTATCGCTGTTGATCTTGGACATGAGCGACGAGTTGCGGTATTCCGTAGGCTTGTATACGCCATATAATGCTTTGCTGCCTGCGTTGATCCAGGATTCACCTACTTCTTTCAGTTGCAGGTCGGCGCTTTGCTTATACCGGCTTAGGCTATAGGCATGGCTGATCGTAAATGCGGTTTGAATAGCTTTGATCTTCGGTATTGAGATAAGCCATTCCGCACCGTAATTATCCGATTCCAGCCCGTTGGTGATCACGATCATTCCACTTGCGGCATATAAATTGGTCCTGCCAGTTGGAAAATAGTTGATGGGTTGGCCTGGAGTATACGTGTAGTTGTATTCTGGCAACACAAGCGGATAGAATTTATCATAACTGTTAAATCCCTCCCGGTCACGTTTCGCATACAGGAAAAGTGATGAGTTAAAAGATTTACTGTTATAACGCAAACCGGTTTCAAATTGTGAAGAACGGGCTGGTTTCAGATTGCTATTGTCTACTATGATTTTTTGGGTATATACCAGGTACAGGTTTTCGTTAGGTTGACCCGTGTAAAGGCTTAACAACGGAATATCGAGCCAGGTAGGTGCGGGATACCGGTGGGCCAGGGTTGGCGATTTGGTGGCAATGCCATAGCCCGCCGTCAGTTCCCAGGATTTATTGAGCGGGTAAGATACATTCATGCGTGGTTGAATGTTGCCAAAGCCGTTTTGTAAATTGTAACGGATACCTGTCGATATTCTCATACGGGAAGCATGTACCGGAAGGCTCATATTGTTTTGGACATAAAAGCCCGTATTGAAAATAGATGGTACCATGTGATCATAGTTATAGGGCCGTTCGTTCTGGTCGTTGTGGTCAATCCAACGGGGCCGGTCGGGGTTTACTACTATTCCTTCTCCTTTATTATCGGCGTATGATACATCTATACCGGTTGTGAGCTGGTGGGTGAGCTTGCCTGTTGCAAAAGCGGCCGAAGTATTTATTCCTCCCGAAATATTAATGGGTTTTCCGATCACCCTTTCCTCTGCTAAATAAGCGCCCGGTAAAAAATAGCCTTCGTATACACCGGTGGTGTCTTTATTGGCCAGGCCTTTGGGCGGCCCATTTAGCAACCATTGATTGTAGGTGTCCTGGTAACCGCCGGAATAAGAAAAATTAATATTGAGCTGATCAAACCAGGCATTCCGGAATGGAATAGTGGTGCGATTACTGAGGCTGACGTTGCGGCTTTTTGAATAAGTTTTATACCTGGAGTCTTCATCAGGGTCTTCTTTTACATCATCGAGCTTTGTGTTGTAATCAATGGAAAGGGTGTTCTTTGCTTTACCGAGGTAAGCAGTCCACATTAAACCGCCTGAAATCCGGTTATAGCTTTTTATTTTATCAGTCGGGTCTTTGTTGCTGTTGAGGTAGGAGATGTTCATATTCAATGCTCCCAACCTTTTTCCTAATTCGAATCCTTTGGCCAGTGAAAATTCAGTGGAGCCGCCATTGATACGGGTATTCAGTTGCCAACGCGTTTTTCCGGCTTGCCTGTTTATTATTACAGCGCCACTGGTGAGCTCTCCATATTGGGCAGGCGCCACGCCCTGCACCACTTCTATGCTTTCAATATTATCAACCGGAATATCGCGTAGGTCAATACCGGTAAAAGGCACATCAAATGAGCCCTCGAAACGACTATTGATCACTGAGCCGGCCATGCCCCGCATGGAAAGGCTGCGGCCTTGCATATTGGCATCGTTAGATAACCGTACCCCATCCATAATGATCGCTGCCCCCAGTGAATTGGTCAATGCATGATTATTTTCAGTACTTGTACGCAGGGTAAGCTTTTGCGGATTTTGTAAAGAAGGTGGCGTATTTGTTTTTCCAGGCAGGTAATTCAATACATCAGCCAGACTGAAAGCCTGGATCTGTTCAATGGTTTCGCGGTTAAATAAAATAGAAGAAGGGGTGATGCCGCCTTTGCGGGTGACCGAAACCTCTACTTCTGCCAGCGTAAGACTTTTATCGCGTAGCCGCACTTCCAGCAAAATACCCGGCACAATGGTGCGTGTGACTGTTTCTTTTCCTACATGGCTGATAACTACCTGCCAATTCCTGCCTTTATCGGGAATGGATATCGTAAAACTTCCATTACTTCCACTGCTCGTTTGCAGGTCTAGTTCGGGAACGCGAATCGTAGAGAATGGTAATGCTTTTCCGGCTGTATCCAGTACCCTGCCTTGCAGCAGAACGGCTTGCGAGTAAGCGCCGGAGGTCAAATGGCACAAAAAAAATAAGATCGTGAATCTACTAATAGTCGGTTTGGGCATCGGGTGGTATAAAATGCAAAACTGGTCCTTTTTCGGAGGACCAGTTTACACATACCGGAAATTCATTTACGAGAAAAGTAAAATATAAATGCGTTATTATGTGTTTCTGCAACCTTTATTTAAAAACTACTCAACAACGGTGATGCCGGTTGCAGTAAACCGAATTTCTTTTTTGGGTTGCGTAATGGCGTTTATTTCAGCTTGTGGTTTTTTAGCATCTTTCGCATAGTGCTGCAGTTCATCAACCGAGGTCGTGATCATCTTCACTTCTCCATCAAGTATGATGGTCTTGCCTTTCACTGCCGTGGGCAGGAAAAATCCATAGTCTTTCATCTTTACAAAAGCGGTGGTGCTGTCATTTACGGCCAGCTTTAACCAGCAGCCTTTTTTCGGACACACATCCAGCACTTTGGCTTTCACTTTAGTATTCAATACTTTATTTGTTTCCAGCTTTGCCGGAATATCTGCAATATTGATGGCATTGGCAGTTTGCACTTTTTCACCATACCAGTCACCCGGTTTGGCATCACTGGCAGGCGGTTGTGCTGTTGCTATAAAGCCAGCTACAATGGCCAGCCCCATAAGTAAGTATTTTGTCATACATCAAAATTAATTCATACTAAATTTACAACAATGTTCCCATTGTAAAACATTTGTTTGTTTTGAGTCCTTGGCGATAAGGTAGGGTTGACCTGTGAGGTGGGCTGCAGCGTTTTAAATAACTAGTGGGTCAGGTCTCCACCTGACAGGTCTGCTCCCGACCTGTCAGGTGCAATTGCACATAATGATTGTGCAAGATTCGATGATGCACCTTACAGGTCAAACCCACCAGCACAAAATTTTGACCAGAAATACCCAAATATAACTACCCTATAGTTGCCGGACACACGATAACTTTGTCGCATCTGCGTTTCGCATTATGCCCGTCCGAATGGATTCATCCGGGCGGACGTTCCGCGTTTCCCCATATGATCCTGCGATTTGCAGTGTAGTTTCTTAAACCTCATCTAAATATTAAAAAAAAATGAAACAACTGTTTTTACTTAATCTGTTGCTGATCGTATTAAGCACATCATGCAATAAGCGTACAAAAAATGAACTGCTTAATGAAAATGGAACCGGAAGAAAGGCATCTACAGAGACCACGCTGGACGCATTTCCCGGCGCTGAAGGTTTTGGTAAATATGCCACCGGCGGCCGCGGTGGCCGGGTTGTAGAAGTGACCAACCTCAATGATGCCGGTGCCGGTAGCTTCCGGCAGGCATTCCTTGAATACCCCGGAGAACCCATTACCATTGTATTCCGCGTGGGTGGTATCATTAACCTGCTCACGCAGATCAAGGTGAACCGGAGTAACATTACCATAGCCGGTCAAACAGCGCCTGGTGATGGCATTTGTTTGAAAGGGAAGTCATTTATTATCAACGGCGCTAAATCGGGTGGTAATCATGGTAATATCGTTGTCCGGCATATCCGGTCAAGGCCTGGCGCCCAGGATCCCACGGGCGTATATGGTTTTGATATGGAGAACTGCCACGATGTTATTATTGATCATTGCTCATTTAGTTGGGCCAATGAAGAATGCGCCGCATTGTATGATACCAAAAATACATCTGTACAATGGTGTATTGTAAGTGAAGGGTTATACAATGCCGGGCATTTAAAAGGGCTCAGGGGTTACGGTGGCGTGTGGGGCGGACAATACGCTTCTTATCACCACAATCTCATTGCACACCAGTATAATCGCGCTATCCGCTTTAACGGCGCCCGGGCGCATGATACAGCTGCCGTTATTGATTACCGCTATAATGTGATATATAACTGGGGTAAAGTAAATGCCTGCGCTGGTGGCGCCATTGAAATTGTCGGTGGAACCTCCTGGATCAATATGGTGAACAACTATTACAAACCCGGACCTGCCACTGCGGGTTTGACCCTTTGGTTTATGCAGGCCGATTATAATACGGCCAATATCGGTTATGGGTTATGGCATATGGCCGGTAATGTTATGGAAGGGAGCGTTACGTTAACCAGTAATAATCAGGCAGGACTGAATATAAGTAGTATTCCTGCTGCTTACCAAACCCTGGTTTTCTCCAGTACGCCATTTACCGTAGAACCTGTCACCACCCAAACGGCAAATGATGCTTATACAGCTGTATTGGCAGGGGCAGGGGCCACACGTCCGTTTCGCGATGCCGTGGATACCCGGGTCGTAAATGAAACCAGTACTAAAACAGCCAGTGGCACAGGTTCATCAGGTAAACCAGGCATCATCGATGACGCTTCAGCGGTAGGTGGCTGGCCTGCGTACGCCATTGGTACCGCACCTACTGACACTGATCATGATGGGATGCCGGATGCCTGGGAAGATGCCAACGGATTAAATAAGAATGATGCCGACGATAGAAATAATATTCATTCC
>DASUVL010000824.1:0-2857 GCA_036379015.1 Niastella sp. | reverse complement strand
TTTATCTCTGGCCCAAAAGCTGGAACCCCACTGGCACATACCTCGGCCATGACCATTTTTTGCCCTGCCGGCACAACGTTCGTCTTTAATGCAAGGCCACGTAGAGCGTGTTCCGCTATAACCGTTACCGCAACCGGAGTTGTTATTCTCGGCTGAATATTCTGATCTGTAAATAGCACCACTTTTTATCAACACCACTTTGGCCGTAGCATTGGCTGCATTGGTGCAGCTGGAAGATCCATCACTGTCCCACGCCTGATTGCAGGTAGTGGCGGCAATATCAAAGTTGCTCTTAACCGGATGCTTTACATAATACGCTCCGTAGGTACGGTATGCTACCGCGCCTGCCCGCAGGGATGCAGCTCCCCAGCTTGCTATCCATTCATCATTCAACCCAGTTTGAACATATTTCTCAAGGCTCATTACCTGTACTGAACTGCAATTGGTGCAATTGCAACGGGTGCCCACCCGTATGCTTGTGGGTACAGCAACCGCCATAATGCCTTCAACTCTTGCCTGAGGTACAGCTGTTTCGACATACCTCAGCTGATCGTCTGTTTCTTTTCTGTCGAATAAACCATGTTCCTGTGTTTCCGTTTCTTCTGTTATCTGTTGCGCACGGGAATTGCTTGCAGATGACATGGCCACTTTCATGGTATACGTATCGGGAATCAGATAAAAGTTCTGAATGCTATGTGGTGCATATCCTGCTTTGGTGAAGCGGATCGTTGCTTTTTCAGGAACGGTAGCCTCAGCAATAGTTGCTGCAGCAGGTAACTGAATACTAAAAAAACCTTTACTATCAGTGATCACCGTTTTACCGCCGGCGCTCGCCTGTACACCTGCCAGTGGTATATTGGCCTCTGCATCTCTTACATAACCGCTGATGATGGCTTGATTTACGTTGGCGCGAAGTTGTTGTTCCGAAACCAGGGGCGCATTGTTACCCGCCGGGTCAAGGTTAATATTCGCTTCAATGTTCGTTTCTTCACCTGAGGCGAAGTATGTTTCTATTGGATCATATCCGTTTGCGGAAATGGCAAACGCATACTTCCCATTTACTGCTGTAAATAACAGTTTGCCGTTTGCAGCAGTGGTTAATGTGCTGACTTTTCCATTGGGGGTTGTTACCCGTACAACGGCGCCGGGTACTGCAAAACCGGTGCTTTCATTTCTAACAACAAATGTAATGTTGGTGCTACTGCCCGTTCCTGAACCTGTTGGTTGCTGCGCCTGTAAGCGGCCAAACAACAGCAACGGGATTGTAAATAATAGTAATCGCGTTTTGATCATAGTGTGCGGTTTTAATTTTAGCTGAGCCATAAAGACGAGATCAGGGAAGGCCAAAAGCTCTAAAACAAACCGTCTCTCTATTACCTTTTTTATCACTCCCGGCCTACCTGATTCATCTTCTTTAATAAAAGAACTTTGTTTTCTTATTTACCATTGATCATTCACTATTTAATAACAATCAGCTGTTTGCTTTCCGTTTCACCGGTTAAGCTGAGGCGAATGGTTACATTGTACAAGCCGGCCTTTAAGTTGCTGACAGAAAAGGTGAGGCGGTTGATTCCTCGTTGCAGAACCACCGACCGTTGCTGCATAACCTTGCCATAGTTGTTGGCTATCACAATGCGGGCTGGTTGCGCTGCACGATGCAGCGTGAATTCAACAGTAACTGAGCTTCCGGTAACCGGGTTGGGAACTACTTTCAGGTCGCCATCTTTGGCTATGACGGAAGGGTCTGAATTGGTAGTAACATTATCATCTGCACCTTCTGCAATAGCCGCAGCCACTGAAGGCGGGCTGATCAGGTTGGCATATTTTGTCCAGTTCCAGTATTTACCTGGATCAGTATGCGTATTTCCGCTGTAGTGCTGGTGACCTTTGATGCGCACGGTTACGGGCTGAGGATTGGCGCCCGAAGTAGCGGCTCCGCGAAAGCATTTTTTGCCGTCAATATTCCTGCCTCTGCAAATATCACGTACCAGGGCCGACGAGCTTTTGTACATGGCAGTGGTATACCAGGTGTTTCCCTGGGCCACATAACCTTCGTGCTCAATACCGATGGTGTATCCATTATGGTTTAATACATGCCATGCCTTGTCTTTTTCCCGCACCATTTGGGTAACCTGTCCATCAGATGAACGAATTACATAATGGGCCGATACTTTAGCGCTGGAATTATTAAACCACGAGATGGTGCCCGCATAACTTCCCTGGGTGGTATGTACAACCACATTGGTAATGGCAGTTCCCCCACGGCCTACGGTAAAGTTGCTGGTGCTGGCCTGGTCCCATTTAGCAGATGGATAATCGGGGCCTGCCGCTGCTACTTCGCTGATGCCGCTGGTTGGTTCTGTAGACAGATCAGCGTCATCGGCAGATATACGGCCCTGATCAACATTTACCTGTACCCCGGGCGTGCGTAATAAACGCAGCGTTTTTGCAGGATACATCTTCTCGAACTGCACACTACGTGCCGGCAGTTTTATCCCCGGTGACGTAAAACCTTTCTGCAGGTGATTGTAAACGTCATAAGTGTACAACGAATGCGCATATTTGTTAATAGCACTGCCGTCGTCAGGAATTTCAGACAGCTTATCAAGCGCTACCGAAAAATTTTCCGGAGTGCTGTTGGCTGTCAGGTTTTGTACGCCCGCTTCCTTGCTGAGGAATTTTGCTACTGCCAGAATTTGGAGGTGCACATCTTTTTTAAATCGTTCGGGCGAAATACCGCTCAACGAACAAACTGCAGTAAGGTTGTTTTTAAAATAACCTTTACCATCTTCAATTAAACCAAAAAGGCCAAAGCGTTGCGGCATTGCAACCTCATCACCATCACCATCCGTTTCAG
>DASUVL010000823.1:0-2957 GCA_036379015.1 Niastella sp. | reverse complement strand
TTTATCTGAATTACGCACTCCGATTCAATTTTTCTAATAATCACTTCCACAATCAGGCACTCCTCCTTCCAATCCTATTACACTCTATACATCGCCATAAAATGAAAAAAGACCGTCTCTTACTTTTGAGACGGCCTCTTTATTGGTGGAACTTCTATGTAAAATTAATTCACCCGGCCCAACATTTCCTGCAGCTTCATTACCAGTTCGGTTTTTGTAATGGGGATACCCATGATCTTATTATATCCTTTCGCATCTACAAAATACTGGTCGCGGATTATTTTTATCAATTGCCCGTTATTGATTTCGGGTATCAATACCTGTTCAAAATTTTTGAGTATAGCACCCAGGTTTTTAGGGAAGGGGCGCACATACCGTAAATGAGCATGGCTTACCGCATACCCTTGCTCTTGCAATTCAGCCACTGCGCTTTTAATGGCGCCATATGTACTACCCCAGCCCAGCACCAATAGTTTACCGGTTTCAGGGCCGCTGTCTAAAGTTTGCTCCGGAATATAATCAGCTATCTTATCTACTTTTTCCTGCCTGATCTTAACCATCAATTGGTGGTTCTCTGGCTCGTAGCTTATATTACCTGTGTTATTTTGTTTTTCCAACCCACCAATGCGGTGCTCAAGTCCCGGTACACCCGGAATAGCCCAGGGACGAACCAGCTTCTCATCACGGAGGTAAGGCTGGAATTTATCTTCCCCATGCCCCAGCTCTGTTTTGAATTTAACAATTATAGGCGGCAGGTCATCGCTTTGAGGAAAGCGCCAGGGTTCAGCGCCATTGGCAATATAACCATCGCTCAGGAAGATCACAGGCGTCATATGTTGCACAGCAATTCGCACGGCTTCATATACTGCACCAAAACAATCACTTGGCGTGCTGGCTGAAACGATCGGCATTGGACATTCGCCATTACGGCCATAATAGGCCTGCAACAGATCACTTTGTTCTGTTTTGGTTGGCAATCCCGTAGAGGGGCCACCCCGCTGAATATCGCAAATGAGCAATGGAATTTCAAGCATCACTGCCAGTCCCATAGCTTCTGCCTTTAATGCCATACCTGGGCCAGAAGTAGTTGTAACGCCCAATGCACCGCCGTAAGCAGCGCCTATGGCTGCAGTAATACCGGCGATCTCATCTTCTGCCTGAAATGTTTTTATGCCAAAATTCTTGTATCTGCTTAGATCATGCAAAATATCAGAAGCAGGCGTAATGGGATACGAACCCAGGAACAAAGACAATCCGCTTTTTTGTGAAGCGGCAATTAATCCATAAGCTACTGCCTGGTTACCCATAATGGAACGGTACTCACCGGGTTCCATACGGGCTTTATCAACTTTATAGCGGGTAGTAAATGTTTCAGTAGTATCACCAAAATTATAACCGGCCTGCAACGCCTTCACATTGCTTTCCAGTATTTCGGCCTTCTTACCAAACTTGTCTTTCAGGAACTGGATGGTGTTCTCCATATCGCGGTTATACATCCAGTACAGAAAGCCCAACACAAACATGTTCTTGGCACGATCCTTTTCCTTTGTGCCCATGGTAATATCTTTCAGCGCTTCCCGCGTCATCTTGGTCACATCCATTTTTATGACCTCATAATTGCCAAGGCTGCCATCTTCCAGTGGATTTATACCATCAGGATAATTGGCCAACCGTAGGTTCTTTGCATCAAAACCATCGGTATTGGCTATTATCTTTCCGCCTTTCTTCAAAGCCTTCAGGTTCGCCTTCAAAGCCGCCGCATTCATAGCTACCAGTACATCACATTCATCACCAGGAGTAAAAACCCGGTCGCTCGAAAACCGTAATTGGTAACCACTCACACCAGGTAAAGTACCCTGGGGAGCTCGTATTTCGGCTGGAAAATCAGGAAAAGTGGCAAGGTCAATGCCCAGCATCGCAGTATTGTTAGTAAACTGGGTACCCGTTAACTGCATACCGTCGCCGGAATCGCCGGCAAATTTGATCACTACGTCCTGCAGGACCTGTTCTTTACGAATCATTTGACTGTTGTTCTAGTTAATTTGCAAAATTAGTATAAGTTAAGACAGATTGTTGATTTTATTGCTTTTGGTTTAAGACTTCCCCGCTGCATATATCTTATGCCGAATGCCCGCTTGGCAAGTATTTAACCCGTTTTAGCGGTGTTTGCTTTATAAGGAGAAGGATGTTATAATTTGATTTTCTGGCATTTCTATGACATAAGCAAGTTTCCCGGACCGTCATTTTAGGTTTTTCGTTCATTTATTCCCCCGACTTATAACCTTTTTGACACATTTTATTTATTTGATATTCCTGCTGCTCACTTCCCGGATTTATACATTCTTTAACCAAAACCCATTATATAATACGCCGCACTCATTATAAATTCATACTACAAAATCCCCAAAACAATTTATGGAAACAAATGCTGAAGAAGGCGATTCTAATACCGCCGCCTTCTTTTATCGGCCCCTTATGCTCTTACTGGTATTCGTAACAACCACCAAAACCGCCCACGAGGGTAAAATCAATTACCATTACAACAAAGTGCCCAACGACCCGCCAAAAGAAACGGTCAGGGCATCACCCCCAAAAAAGAAAAAGAAGAAGATCTATCTCACCTTTGATGATGGCCCCAACAAAGGCACCCGAAAAGTCTTACGCATTGCACAACAGGAGCAGGTTCCGGTTACTTTTTTTATTGTAGGCGAACATGTATTTGCCAGCACATCGCAAAACGCCACCTGGGACAGCCTGCAAATAGCCGATTCTATTGAATTGTGTAATCACAGCTACACGCATGCGCACAATCGTTACGAACGTTTTTATCAAAAACCCGATTCAGTTGTTAAAGATTTCAGGCGTTGTCACGACAGCCTGCAGCTCAATAACAGTATTGTGCGAACGCCTGGGCGAAATATCTGGCGGGTTGATACGCTCACATTTACCGATCTGAA
>DASUVL010000822.1:0-10417 GCA_036379015.1 Niastella sp. | reverse complement strand
TTTATCTGCCGGCAAATTGGGATGATGTAATATGAATTTAGCAACATGTTCCGCCTGCTGCAGATAAGCCACATTTTTTGTCTCGCGATAACACATCGTATATCCATACAATGCCCATGCCTGTCCACGCGCCCAGGCCGATTCATCAGCAAAACCCTGGTGCGTTTGCTTCTTTACTACCTTGCCTGTGAGTGTATCGTAATCTACTACGTGATAAGAGCTATAATCGGCCCTGAAATGATTTTTCATGGTAGTATTCGCATGGCTTACTGCGATCTTGTAAAAAGAAGAATCCCCCGTGAGCTTTGTTGCGGCAAATAATAACTCAAGGTTCATCATATTGTCAATAATAACCGGATAACCCCATTGTTCTTTGTGATGATCCCAGGAACGGATGCAACCCACAACCGGGTTAAACCGGGTAGATAATGTTTTGGCCGATTGAATGATCACCTCTTTATACGCTGCATCTTTGGTTATCTGGTATCCTGTTCCATAACTGCAGTATATTTTAAAACCCATATCATGGGTACCGCCATTAAATTTCTCTTTCTCTAACAGTGAGGTAAATGCTTCCGCCTTCGCTTTCCATTCCGGTTTGTGGGTAAACGCATACAACATCCACAATTCACCGGCAAAAAAACCACTGGTCCAATCCCTTGAAGGAACCAGTTTCAATTGTCCATTTTCGAGGGTACGCGGCGCTACCAGATCTGTTTTACTTCCTTTTGCTTCTGCAATGCTGGTAAGCATCACTTGTGTTTGTTTTTCTGCATCTGCAAATACGGGCGCCAGCTTTACAGATTGCGCCTGTACTATTAAGCCAACAATAAAGAAAGCGATTGTGCTATAGCCTTTTTTATGCATCCTGTTTTATTTTCTATCTATTAAACAAAATATATTACTTAGACTGCAATTGCAATTCAAGCAATTTCATCAGTTCTCCTTTATCAATCGAAACCGGTTTAATGATCAGTTCATGCGTTCCGGCGGGCAATGAAATGGTTTCAATGTCTTTTGTTGACACTTTTGTATCCGATCCACTACCTGCTATTTTTATCTCCTTTGTCTGTGATCCTGTTTGCAACACGAATGTGCCGCCATTTCCTTCCCCGGCAATATATTTCATTTTGATGGCAAATGTGGCGGGTTGTGTTGTACGGAATGTCCAGCTCAACCACTGATCATTCGATTTCCAGTTCTGTACATAATACTTGTCGGCCTTACCATCACCATAACCTAATCCTTTACCATGCAACCGGGCATCAAATGCCAGCAACCGATGGTTTCTTATATTAGGCGTCAACACCTGTATGGAATCTGTTTTTAATGATCCTTTTAATTCAATGGCTATAACCGTAGTCATGGTATCTGGCATTTTTGCCGGAAGGTTGATCACCATATCATTTTCATTCACCCGGTTGGCCGTTAATGTCTTTTTTCCATCGAGCAAGTATACTTTACCGATCCCGCTTTTTAAACCACCTACATACAATTTATTATCGGCCGGCCAGTTGAATACATGCAGGTAAATCATATTTCCTTTTACGGTTGATACACCCCAGCTTTGTAAAGGCAGCGGACTTGCCACAGAACCATAAATGCTCTGTCCGTTCTTTTGCATCCACGCACCAATACCTTGCAAGATCACCAAATCTTTACTATCAAATTCACCATCGCCTTTCGGACCAATATTCATTAATAAATTACCACCGCGTGATGCAGACTTCACCAGCAATTGCACAAAGGCACTGACGGGTTTATGGCTGCTATCGAATTTATGATACCCATATGATTCATTGGTAGTTGGAATGGCTTCCCAGTCACCGGTTACCGGGTAAAACTCCAACGGCCGGTCTGCCGTATTTTTATAATCTCCAAAACTGATCTCCGAATTTCTTGCCAATCGTCCATTCACCACTACGTGTGTATCCACTTCGCGAATTGCTTGTAAGATCCGGATGTTTTCTGATAACGGTAATTTGGAAGGGGTATCGAACCATAAAATATCAGGATGGTATTTCGCCAACAGTTCTTTTATTTGCGGGATCGCTTTTTCATTCACATACTTTTGTGCTTTGGGCAATAATTCAGGATGCAAATTAAACCAGTTTATGCCGCCATTCAATCCCTTATCGCCACCGGGATTACTGTACTCCCAGTCGTTCCCTGGTGCATCCGGATGCTCCCAATCAAATGCATGTGAATAATAGAACCCGAATTTGATCCCATATTTATGACAGGCTGCAGACAGGGCCGCCATTGGATCACGCTTATAAGGCGTTTGCTGCATTATATTAAAGTCAGACACCTTTGAGTCGTACATAGCAAACCCATCGTGGTGTTTGGAAGTAATGATCATATACTTCATGCCTGCCTCTTTTGCATGCCGCGCCCATTCATCGGCATTAAATAGTACCGGATTAAACTGATGCGCCAATGCGAGGTAATCAGCACGCGAAATTTTTTCTTTACGCATCAAATGCTCGGCATATCCTTCAACCTTTTTCCCTTTCCATTCGCCCCCAGGCAAAGAATAAACGCCCCAGTGAATAAACATGCCAAAACGCGCCTGTTGCCACCACTGAATGCGTTCGTCATGATTTTTCATGGAGGCAGTCCACCAGCCGTTTTTTGCTTCGTCAATAGCCTGTTGATCGCGCTGTTTACCACGGTTAAACATTTCCGCATCTTCATCACCGGCAGTTTGTGCTATCGTCGCATGCGTGATGAAGGAAAAGGCCAGTACAAATAAGGTTTGTTTTATCATGTATCAATAATTATGTTATCGGCTGTATATCCTCTATTTGGCGTTCGTTGCGTCGCACACTTGTGCGTCTTGTTCGCTATTCCTCATCTCAAGGTGCGCTATCTTGAAGACGTGGCACACCTTATTATTCTACAACCAAATCAATGGATGTCTTATTGGTAAATTCCTGATCACTTCTTCCACCTTGGGTTCGTGTTCCAACCCCTTCCAGGTTTTAAACCATTCCTTATTATCATAAGCGTTGGCGCCGAAGATCAAAAAAGGTTGCGCCACTGGCCAGTTGTCCCAGTACATTACATCCGGACTTTTAGGCCATTTGCTTTTATCTACAATAAAAGGATGCAGGTATTCAATGCCTTTACGAATGCTCCGGCCATCAGGTGTTGTATAAGTCCATAGGTTGTCTTCTTTAGTTGAAAGGATCTGGCAAAGGGTCACCAGGGCATCCAGATTAAAGATCGAATACCCGTATGGTTTTGTTCTTCTCAGCTCCTGTGGAAAACTACCGTCTGCGGCCATCTGGTTGGGTAAAAACACATTTTTATAACGGTCGCGACAAAAGCGCATCAATGCGTCATTATGGGTAAACCGGGCAAATGCCGCAGTTTGCATAGCCCAGCAGGTTCCGTGATTATTAGCCGCATTCATTTCATCCTTACCATATTGGTGGGTGGTTAACCATTGCAGGTATTTCTCAAACCAGCTTCTGATCGCTTCCAATAATTGACGGTCCATGCTTTTGGCATTTTCCATAACCAGTAAACCCTGTACTACTTCCATCAATTGAATGGTATCGATAATGCCTATGCCCCTGCCGGTGAACCTGCCTTTTATAGCCTGGGCAAATTGCAGACTGGGATTCATAAGCGTGGCCGTATCTACAAACCATGCCTTGCAATGTTGCAACACCTGGGCAACATATTTTTCATCACCGGTGAGCTGATATGCCGATGCCAATGCGCCAACGATCTGGCTCAAACGGATCATGGCGTGGCGATGGGCTACAAAATTGTCGGGATTGGTCATGCCATCACGTTGCACATACGGACTATCGGGAAACTGTGGGTTGGGCCACCAATAATCGCCTTCGGAAAAGAAATCGTGTTTACCACCAGCGCTCCGGGATGATGATTGCGCTGTTACGGTGACGGGCGTTTGCTTCAATGCCCAGGCTGCCTCCTGCAAAATTTGTTTGCGCAGGGTTTTTATTACTTCAGCTTTGTAATCGCTTTTTGAAACAACTGTATTGTTTTCATCAGCAACAGGCCATTGCTGAATACTTGCTGTTGTAGCAAACAGCAACCAACACACCGTTATTTTTTTCAATTCCATATTAATAATTTTATAATTCTAACCACTGTTACTCACTTTCTCTGTTCTTCATTCTTCATTTTTAATTTTTCATTTCCCAACCGTCATAAACTGAAAAGTTACATTGCCTAACGTATTCGGTTTGCCTTTTACCGGCGCCCCTATCGTACCTTTCAATTTCCCGCCTTTATCTTTCTCCACTTTAATTTCGCGCCAGCTATAATCGCCTTTTTCATAATTATACGTTTCGCCATCATCATCGTACAGCATATATTTCCCAGGCTTTTCCCCATAATACCGGATCGTAAGATCAACTTTCTCACCGGCCACAGGTGCATGTAACAGGGGTTTCATCATGGGAATAATAGCGCCGTCTTTTACATAAACCGGGATCTTATCCAATCCGGGAGTAACCGTTATTACCTGACCATCACCGGCAAAGGCCCCGGTATAAAAGTCGTACCATTTGCCTTTTGGTAATATCACCTTACGTGTTTGCTGACCGGCAAACAAGGGCGCTACCAGTAAATAGTCGCCTGCCATATACTGATCTTTGATCTCTTTTGAAACAGCTTCTTCATACGGGTTCTCTTCCAGGTTGACATTACCGCTTTCTTTTTTTGTTTCGGGTACAAAACCATCTTCCAGGTTCATAGCTCTGAATGGCGGAATGCCTTCAAAATGGTACCGCGCAAAAGCTGTATACCAGTAAGGCATCATTTGCATCCGTAACATCGCCAGTTGTTTAATGGGCTCTGCCACTTCAGCATACGACCAGGGCTTGGTGCCGCTGGCCCAGGCATTGATCATGGCCATTGGCGAAAACACCACCGTTTGAAACCGGCGCAGCCATTCCTCCGCTGTTTTGGAAGCCCTTACCTCGGGCGTCCACAATACACCGGCAAAACCGCTGTTGATGAGCGCTGTTATAAAATCTTCATGGTTATAATAATCGTTGTAGATAACATAAGGAAAAGAAACCCCACCTGCATTAGAACCGCGTACCAGGCCAAATGTTCTTTTGTTTTGCTGGTGATATATTTCTTCACTATAGCGTTGTATCAGCACGCCTAATGTCTGACGCATTTGTTCAGCTGTTATTCCCGAGGGAAAAGTGGCTACATCCGGCCACATATAATAATCATATCCATCAACCTCATCAAACTTATAGCCACTGACGCCGGCAGTTATCTGGTTATTTTTTAACTGATCAAAGAATAATGCTCGTGCTTGCGGCATTGTAAAATCAGGGACCAGGCCATTCCAAACAGTATGGGAGCCGCTGAATGGAACGATCGCTTTATAAAACGGCGCCTCAGGCGAAACATAGGGATTGCTCCAGAGATTAACGCGGATATTTTCTTTTAACAGATCCTGCACAAAGCCGGTCGGGTTTGGGTACCGGGTGCTATCCCAGGAAAAGGTACAGGGATAACTTTTGCTTTGCCATCCGGGCTCCAACCCAATATAATCAAGCGGGAAACCTTTCTCCCGGAAAGCTGTCACTTCTTTTTTTACTTCCTCAGCCGTGTATAATGATTTTACCCGTTGCGTAAAACCCAATCCCCATCTTGGCGGTAAACAACCACCTCCATTAAACAGGTTAAAGCGGCGCACCGCGTCTAACGGCGTGGGGCCGCCGAACACATATACTTCCACACCAGCTGCAGGCACCAATATCTCTACGGCATCGGAATACGGTCTTGAGCTCCAGCTTTTATCGGTATTACGGTCTTTGGCCGGGGGTGCATTTTTACTGTTTGTACGCACACCAGTTCCTGCATACACGGTCAAATACCTGGCTGAATTGATAAATACACCATATCCCTTGGAGGAAACATAAAAAGGCGACGGAGCATGTGTTCTGCCATTGTCTTTTCCACCATAGTGGTCAACATGTAACTGCAAAATTTTGCCACGCTGGTGCACCGTCTGAAAATTCAATCCAAATCCATATACCTGTTCTTCTTTTTGCAAAGGGAACCGTAGGTACGTTTTGCCATCCACCACTTTTATAACAATATCGCTTTGCGATAAAGGAAAAGATGCTGGTGTTATGGCAGACAATGCTTCCTTGTTTGGTTTTGCACCGGACGCTTTTATCAGATCATAGGCTTCAGGCACGCCCGCTACCACCTTCCATACGCCGGGCGCAGTTTCTGTCCATGACAGTTCCTGTGCATGTAGAAAACTTACTTCAAGCACCAATAAAAAAAACAGAAATATTCGCCTTGTACTATGCATATGGTTTGTTGTTCGTGAATCGTCAATTTACTTATCAACCTGCCGGCAGGCAGGCTTGTCAACCCTATCAACTTTATCAACTCACAATGGCACTACCGTATAGGACTTACCCTTTTCAGTTATAATCTCAATCGTATACCGTTCCGGTATTTGTAGCTCTGTCAATTTTGCCTGCTGACTTTTTTCATAGGGAGGTTGGCCGTACGTAGTATTCAGCCGGTTGGCATTGCTGCCGCTTGCTTTTTTTGAAGCAACCTCTATTACTTTCACAGGGTATGGCGCACTGATGCGGCATGGTCCACCCAATACAGAAACAACAGTAGCCTTTACCAATTTCCCTGCAGCCCATTGTATACCAACCCTAAAATTACCGCGTGCTTTAATACCCCTGATTGAACCATTTTTCCAGGCGTCGGGCAAGGCCGGCAATAAAGCAAGTTCGCCATTATGACTTTGCAGCAGCATTTCGGTGAAACCCGCTGTAGCGCCAAAGTTGCCATCGATCTGAAAGGGCGGATGCGCATCAAATAAATTGGGATATGTTCCACCGCCACTCATGGCATCCCTGGTTACTGTTGGATCAATATAGGTGAATGCATCACTTAATATTTTATAGGCGTGATTGCCATCCTGCAAACGCGCCCACCAGTTTATTTTCCAGGCCATAGACCAACCAGTACTTACATCGCCTCTGAAAATAAGCGATTGCTTGGCTGCAGCTGCCAGTTCAGGAGTTGTTGCAGGACTGATCTGACTGCCGGGGTACAAGCCAAATAAATGCGATAAATGACGATGCTTGTCATTTGGATCATCCCAGTCTTGATTCCATTCCTGCAACTGACCATACTGACCAATATGATATGGATATAATTTCTCTTTCGCCTGTATTAACTGATTACGAAATGCTTCATCTGTTTTTAATAAACTGCTTGTTTTAATAACCGCCGTGAACATTTCGCGAATAATGCTCATGTCCATGGTAGTAGCCATACCAACCTGGTATTCCTTGCCCTTTATTTTCATCGTGTTTTCAGGCGAGGTAGAAGGATTGGTAACCAGATAACCATTTGCAGGATCTGTAATAAGCCAATGCAACATGAACTGTGCCGCTCCTTTCATCAACGGCCAGCTATTTTTTAAAAATGTGTCATCGCCCGTATATAAATAATGTTCCCATAAGTGCGTGCTTAACCAGGCGCCCGCCATAGGCCAACAGCTCCATCGCGGCATGCCACGCGGGTCCCATTCATACCCACCCGGTGGTGAAGTTTTCGCCCACAGGTCGGTATTATGATGCACCACCCAACCCTCGGAAATATTATAATTTACTTTGGCCGTTTTAGCACCATTAATTGCCAGCTCTTTTAAAAAACTGAATAAAGGCTGATGACATTCAGACAAATTAGTATTCTCTGCCAGCCAGTAATTCATTTCCGTGTTAATGTTGGTGGTATAGTTACTGCCCCAGGGTGGTTTAACCTGGTCATTCCATATTCCCTGCAGGTTGGTAGGTCGTGAGCCGGGCCGTGAACTGGCAATCAACAGGTACCGACCAAATTGATAGTATAAAACCTGTAATTGCAGGTCTGACGGTGCTGAAGCATATTTTTTCAACCGTTCATCTGTAGGCAGTATTGCAGCCTGCTGATCTGTACCCAGTTTTAGTTCCACCCGTTTGAACAACGCCTGGTAATCGCGGACATGCGTCTTCTTTAGTAGGTCATAAGAAAGCAGCCAGGCTTTTTGCAGATTGGCTTTCGCTTCAACGGCGGGATCTTTCCCTACAGGCGACTTATCAAAACCATTAAAGCTGGTAGCTTCCGATAAATAAATAGTTACCGCGCTGGCGCCGCTCACCACCAGTTCATCCCCCTTTTGTTGTACACTTCCGCCCTCGGTTTTTATTTTTACATGCACCTCGAAACTCATGCCTTCAGGCTTTTCTCCCACTGTGTCATACACTATTTGCCGGGGTTCACTTTCCCTGTTGGCCACAAATTTGGGGGCTTTCCCCTGCAGCACCAGGCAATCAGCAGCCGTGGCTTTTGTTGTATATTTTAATTTGCTGGTTAACCCAAGCGTTCCATTGATCACGCCCTTTTTATCAGCAGTGATTCGCATCATCAACACTTTATCCGGATAACTGATAAAAGTTTCCCGTTGATAGGTCACGTTCCCTATCTTAAATCGAACGGTAGTTACTGCGTTGTTCAAATCAAGATCGCGGTAATAAGTAGCCGGTAATGAATCCTTCACGTTCAAATGCCACCATAAATCGGCCAGTGGTAAATACCGGGCAGAGTAAGGGCCCTGCATTTTTTTCCATAAAGCGGCGGCTTTTTCATAATCGCCGGCAAAAACCGCTTCCCGTACTTGTGGCAAAACGGTGGGGCCGTTCGGATTATTACCTTCTTCACGATTACCCGACCATAAGGTGTTATCATTTAATTGCAGTCGTTCAGTAACCAGGCCGCCAAAAACCATAGCGCCTGTTTTACCATTCCCCAATGGCAATGCTTCTTCCCAGGCTACAGCAGGTTTGTTGTACCATAACTTCAGACTGGCATCATTACCCGTTTGCGCATGCAGCGAAACACCGGCCAGTTGAAGGAAACAAAATATCGTTATGTTAAATTTCATGCGGTTTTCTTATTTGTATGACCTGTAAGATCCTGCCCCGCTTTGCGCGGGTGCATCATTGGGTCTTCCACTTTCATGAGGTATAATTGTCCCGACTTGTCGGGAACAGGTCTTGTTTGCAAGTCGACCTGTCAGGACCGCTTATACCAACTGATTATGCGAGATCAGATGGCGGACCTTACAGGTCTTATCTTTTACAGATCCTTAAATACCGTTGTTATTCCATCACTCTTTGCACTGATCACCGACCGGCCCTTATTGGTATGAAGCCGAATAATAGCCCGGCCATTGTAAGCCTGCACATACCGCGAACCGGTTGATGTACCCTGGTTATCGATCAGTTTGCCATCACCGGTCAACCCAAATCGTATCCAGTTAACGGAATCCAGACAAAGCACATTTTTCTCATCAAGCAGCTTTACCTGCACCGTGGCGATACCGTTTTCTTCGCTAATTTTTTCAAGCAACAACTTAGCTGGCTTACCCCATTTATCTGTCTGATATTGAAAACCAATCGAATCTGTTACAACCGTTTTTCCATTACGGGCAATTACTTTTACCTGATGTGTACCCTTGCCAAACGGCACATTCCATCGTAAACCCGCAGCCGGAAAATCCTGGCTGTTCCGCTTTTTAACGCCAACACTTTTACCATTTACAAAAAGTTCCGCTTCTGCACAATTGGAGTATACTTTTATCATCTTCTCCTCACCTTCAGTTCCCCAACGTACCGGCCAGGAATGACCGTAAATATGCACCATTGGGGCCGTGGTCCAATAGGATTGAAATACATAGAAAGCTTCCTTTTTGGTGAAATCCCTTTCTACAACACCTTTTTGATTCATATAAGGGACCGGATTATCGGGCCGTACCGGTGTAGAAAAATCTTTAAAAGGCCATTGGGCAGAACCTGTAAGCCAGGGCATTGTTTCCTGTTCTTTTAAATGCCAGTCAACCAGGTTGCAGATATATGATTCGCTCCAGTCGCCATCTTTTGAAACACGGGCAGCGCCTCCATATAAATTGGCATCTCCCGCCCGTTCATCAGCACCATTACCTGTTTTTACTACCTGCAACGCTTTATCGGGATTTTCAGCATGGCGACCGGCATGACTATCACCGCCCCATTCAACATGCAGAAAATGTTTCACTTTTTTAAACTCATCTTCACTGGCCTGTTTATATTCTGTAAAAATACCCCGGTACCAGCCAGCCCAGATGGAAGGAGAGTATACATCAACAATATCTTTACAAAAATCACAACGGCGAATGGCCGTTTTGCGGGAAGGATCCAGCTGATGGGATAGATCGTGCAGGCTTTTCATAAAGGTGCGGATCTTCTCTTTATCAAACTCCGGAAAATCTCCGGGCCAGTCGTTCTCATTACCCATTCCCCAAATAATTACAGCCGCATGGTTGTAATGCTGTTCAATCATATTGGTCAGCATCCGG
>DASUVL010000821.1:0-2635 GCA_036379015.1 Niastella sp. | reverse complement strand
ATTTACCTCGAAAACTCAATTGAACTGGAAAAGCTGCGCTTGAATAACAATGTTAAAGTTAATTTCCAGGTGAACCAGGCATCTACAGCTCATTTGGGCATTGCCCCTTTTATATTAATGACCTTTGTTGAGAACGCGTTTAAACATGTTTCAAAACATCCCGATCAACCCAACTGGATCACTATTAAACTGAACATACATCAGGAACAACTGGACTTTTTTGTTGGGAACAGTACTACTTACGATACGCATACACCCATGACGGCCTACAACGGTATCGGTTTAAAAAATGTACAAAGGCGGCTGGACCTTATCTATCCGGAAAAATATGAACTGGATGTACAACGCCAGCAATACAGTTATGAAGTCAAATTGCGATTACAGCTTTCCGAGCTGGCTGTGTCGCCAATGATCATAAAACAATCTCAACCTTCAATTATTTATAAATGATCAACTGTGTAATAATTGACGATGAGCCCCTAGCCAGGGAAGGTATTGCCAGTTATGTAAGTGATATCAGCTTTTTAACACTTATAGCTACCTGTGAAAGCGCGGTTGAGTATAGTAAACTGCCGCCACAGCAGCCCGTTGACCTGATCTTCCTCGATATTCAGATGCCGAAAATAAATGGGCTCGATTTTCTGAAAATGATGCAAAACCCGCCGATGATCATTATCACCACAGCCTACCCTGAATATGCCCTGGAGGGATTCCAGTTGAACGTGCTGGATTATTTATTGAAGCCCGTTACATTTGACAGGTTCTTTAAGTCTGTGACCAAAGCCAAAGATTATTACCACTTGCTTAAGAAGAACCAAACTTCAGACGTTTCCCCTACCGGCCAGGCACCGGATTACTTCTTTGTAAAATGCGGTACGAAATATGAAAAGATCTATTTTGACGATGTATTGTATGTAGAAGGCATGCAAAATTATATTACCATTTATACCAGAAAGGGTAAATATATAACGATGCATTACCTGAAAACGCTGGAAGAAAATTATTTAAATAATCAATCATTCATCCGGGTGCACAAGTCGTACATTGTATCAGTGAACAAGATAGAAAGCATCCAGGGCAATGAGATCTTTATCGACACGCATCGCATACCTATCAGTCGCAATTACCGGGAGCAGGTTATTCAACAGGTGGTAATGAATAAACTCTGGGATAAATCGAAATAACTATTCCACCTGGTATCTTATCTTTTTTTAACCGGAGGCGGTATGGCTGCAGGCACCCTGTTGTGATAAGGAGGAACCGTTCTTAAATAAGCAAAGATGGCTTTCAGGTCTTCATCGTTCAGCTTCGAAAATTTCACCCATGGCATAGGAGGTAATATAGGCTGACCCTGCTCCTGCCCCAGGTGTTTACCCGTTCTCATGGCCTTAATAAAATCTATTTCACGCCAGGCGCCAATACCCGTAGCAGAATCGGGCGTAATGTTAATGGCAAAGGTGGTTCCCCAGGGCCCCACATACGCAGTAAGTTCCCGGTTAAACAACATCCAGAAAGCTGGTCCGAAGGCTCTCTCATCTACCGGCGGAATTTCACCATTCGCCGGGAAGCCGGATAACAATTTACTCGAATCAAATAAAGTAGCTGTAGACGTGAATATCTTGGGTGAGTGACAATCGTGACACCCGGCTAAATTAACGAGGTATTGTCCACGGGCGAGCTTGCTTTCCGGCGATCCTTCCGCTGTTGCTGCCATTGTATTAGCGGCGTTGTTATCTACCGGCTTGCTTTCTACAGAGGTGCAACTCAGCAGGCGCATAATAACAGTACCCAGCGCAACCAGGGTTGTGATCGCATATAAACTTTTGCGGGTCATACAAATCAAATTTATGTACAGTAAATAAAAGCGAGGATTGTAACAGCGGACCAAACAGCTATTGATTGTAACCATTGAAAATAGCTATCGCTAAAGCAAGTACCAGCGCCCTTTTAAAACAAACATATCATAACAGTAGCAGGACGATCGGTGCCGATGCTTGTTATATGCAACAATTAATGCAGGCAAATTAATTTTTAAACAGATGAATGCAGCGTGGTGCTACTACGAATTCTGGTTCGGTTTTTACGCTAGGGGGGTAAACCGGGGCCTTCTAATGAAATGACTATGGACATAAAAAAAGGATCGCGATTAAGCGATCCTTTTTACAAAATGCCAAAAAGACTTATTTGATGAAAGTGGTTATCACCTGTGCCTTGCTTCCGCTAATAATCAAATGATAAACACCGGTTGTCATTTTCCGAGGAACAGGCAGCGCCTGCACCACGGTTCCACCAGGATGTTTGTAAAAAGTAGACATTACTACCACCCCGATGCTGTTTATCACTTTCAACGTATACTCCCCTGCCGACAGGCTTGCCTCAAACTGAAGTTTATTATTTCTTATTGGATTAGGATAAACGCTCACACGCTGACCGGTAATATTGCGCGACCTTAGACTCACTATTGTTGAATGGCGCATTGAACCAGTAGTTTCTTCAATACGTAACCTATAGAAGTTTGTTCCATCCAAAGGCGATCCATCTACATAGCTGTAGTTACGGTTACCGGTTTCATTAACCGCCGCTACAGTGCCCAGCGTTGAAAATGTTTTGCCGTTTGCGGAGCGCTCTACTATAT
>DASUVL010000820.1:0-9138 GCA_036379015.1 Niastella sp. | reverse complement strand
CGGCAATCGGCAATCGGCAATCGGCAATCGGCAATCGGCAATCGGCAATCGGCAATCGGCAATCGGCAATCGGCAATCGGCAATAAATTTTTGGCGGGCCAAGGTCGGTCATTATATTTAAAATTCGTAAGCCATTCACGTTTGCCGTTTCACGATTCATCCGCCAGCTGGCGGACCGTTCACGATTCCTTACCTTGTGCCTTATGGCAAAATATACCAACAAACTGGCGCAGGAAACAAGTCCATACCTGTTGCAACATGCCCATAACCCGGTTGACTGGTTTCCCTGGGGCGACGAAGCTCTAAATAAAGCAAAGCAGGAAGATAAGCCCTTGCTGGTCAGCATCGGGTATTCCGCCTGTCACTGGTGCCATGTTATGGAGAAGGAGAGTTTTGAAGATGAAGAAACTGCCGCCCTCATGAATGCCCACTTTATTAATATCAAGATCGATCGCGAAGAGCGCCCCGATCTTGATCATATATATATGGACGCCATTCAGGCCATGACGGGCAGCGGCGGCTGGCCTTTAAATGTTTTCCTTACCCCCGACGGCCGGCCCTTTTATGGCGGTACGTATTTTCCGCCAAGAGCCATTCATAACCGGCCTTCCTGGAAAGATGTACTGACAGGCGTAGCCAATGCCTGGACCGAAAAGCGAAGCGATATTGATACGCAGGCAACAAATTTAACCGGGCATATTAACCAGTCCAATACATTCGGGCAACAGCCCGTAGGTAATATTAATATTGAAGAGATCTTTTCGAAGGAGAAAGCCGATACGATGTTCACCAACATCATGAGTACGGCCGATAAGGAGGAAGGTGGTTTTGGCAATGCCCCAAAATTTCCCCAAACGTTTACAATTGGGTATCTGCTGCGCTATTATTATCAAACAAAGAACGAGCAGGCTTTACAGCAGGCCTGCCTGAGTTTGGATAAAATGATCCAGGGTGGTTTATACGATCACCTCGGTGGCGGCTTTGCCCGGTATTCAACAGACAGGGAATGGCTGGCGCCACATTTTGAAAAAATGCTATACGATAACGCATTACTGGTAATAGCACTATGTGATGCGTGGCAGTTAACGCAAAAACCGTTGTACAAACAGGCGGTTGAACAAACCCTGGCTTTTGTAGAAAGGGAGCTGTATGCGCCTGAGAAAGGATTTTATTCGGCCCTGGATGCCGACAGTGAAGGGGTGGAAGGGAAGTTCTATGTGTGGGACAAGGCAGAAATTGAGCAAGTGTTGCAGGAAGATGCCGACCTGTTCTGTGCCTTTTATGATGTTACCGATGATGGCAATTGGGAACATAAAAATATTCTGAATATACGTAAGCCGCTGGCAGTCTTCGCGCTTGAAAAAAATATAGAGGAACAAACGCTGCAGGAGCAGTTACAACGAAGCCGGGAAAAGCTTTTGCAGTACCGGAACAATCGCATTCGGCCTTTGCTGGATGATAAAATATTGTTGGGCTGGAATGCGTTGATGAATAGTGCTTACAGCAAAGCGTATGGTACATTTGGAAATCCGCAATATGAAACGGTAGCCAGGGAAAATATGGATTTTATCTGGAACCGGTTTACACAGGACGGGTTGAATTTTTTTCATACATATAAAAAAGAAGTAGCCAAATACCCAGCCTTTTTGGACGATTATGCGTATTTAGTACAGGCGTTGATCCATTTACAGGAGATTTCAGGCAATGCCGACTACCTGAATAAGGCAAAATCATTAACACAATGGGTAATTGATCGGTTCAGCGAAGAGGAAACCGGTTATTTCTTTTATACGAACAAAGAGCAGCAGGATGTAATTGTGCGTAAAAAAGAAGTGTATGATGGCGCCATTCCCTCCGGAAACGCAATAATGGCTTTTAATTTGCAGTATGTAGGCGTCGCTTTTGATAAAACGGAGTGGAAAGAAAGAGCTGTTAAGATGTGTGCAGGGTTACAACAGGCTGTGCACCGATATCCGGGTTCTTTTGGCGTATGGGCAACCATGATACTTTCTTTTGTAGGGGGAATTGCAGAAATAGCCATTATTGGGAAGGACGTTGAAGTGGTCAGGCGGGAGCTTTTACAGCATTTTATCCCGTTCAGGGTACTTCAGTCTGCCACCGAAGCAAATAAGGACTTACCCTTACTCGCCAACAAACCATCATCCCCTGATACGCAAATTTACTTATGTAAGGACTATCAGTGTAGTGCGCCTGTAGACAAAATACGCGACCTGATCCTTCTTCTTAAAAATGTGTAAAAATTTAAAATTTTGGCGATACAATAATACAATTTCCGGAATCGTTTACATGAGAGCTTATATCACGTAATTGCAGTTTTAAAAAATAAATTCTATAGTTGTGATGAAGTCGGTAAAACATTATTTTTGCCCAATACCCTTTAATATTATGAAAATGAAGAACCTATCCGCCTTAACAGCGCTTGTGGCCATAATCGCTACTGGTTGTGGCAAAGTAGGAAAATCCTCAAAGGGCGCGCCCAATGACGGCCAGTTACATGGCGTATCGGCGGCGACCAAGTATAATTTGACCAAGCCCCCAGGCATGGTATATATACCACCAGGAACCTTTCACATGGGACCCAGTGATGAGGATGTTAACTATGCGTACACGGCAAGGAACAAGCAAATCTCCATTAATGGCTTCTGGATGGACGCTACCGAGATCACAAACAACGAATATCGTCAGTTTGTGCAGTGGGTACGCGACTCTATTGGCGCCACACTGCTTCAGTATGGTAAAGAAGTGGATGGCACCTTCCAGGTTGACTGGAAAAAGGCCAAAACCATTAAATGGGACGATAAGTCGACTGTTGAGAAAATCGATCAACTGATCCTGTCTCCCGAGAACCGGGTTTTTGGTAAAAAGGAGATCGATCCTTCCAAATTAAAATACCATTCTGAAATATTTGAGCTGAAAGAAGCTGCCAAAAGAGAAAATGCCGGCAGACCCCGCTCTCAGTTCATCACTAAAAAGGATGTGGCTATTTATCCTGATACCCTGGTTTGGATCCGTGATTTCAGTTATTCTTATAACGAACCCATGACCAAACGGTATTTCGTTCACCCTGCTTTCGGTAACTATCCCGTTGTAGGTGTAAACTGGAAACAGGCTGCTGCATTCTGCGAATGGAGAACTCACTACCTGAATTCTTACCTGGAATCTAAGAAAAGACCTACCGAATCAGATTTCCGGTTACCAACAGAAGCTGAGTGGGAATATGCTGCCCGTGGCGGTCGTTCTCAATCAATGTTCCCCTGGGGTAACTATTATCTGAGAAACAGAAAGGGTTGCTTACTGGCCAACTTCAAACCAGGCCGTGGTAACTACCCTGAAGATGGCGCTTTCTATACTGCCCGTGCAGATGCTTACTGGCCAAACGATTTTGGTTTGTATTGCATGGCCGGAAACGTATCAGAGTGGACTTCTTCTCTGTACTATGAAGGTTCTTACAACTTCCAACATGATATGAACCCTGACATTCGTTTCGATGCCAAAGATGATGATCCTCCACGTATGAAACGTAAGGTAATTCGCGGCGGCAGCTGGAAAGATGTAGGATTCTTCCTTCAAACGAGCACCCGTAGTTATGAATACATGGATACGGCTAAGTCTTACATCGGCTTCCGCTGTGTAATTGATTTACCGGCTATGCAGAAGAAACGTTAAAATTTTGTTTACGAGTAAAATTTTTTAACGGCTAATCCGTTTTTATTTGGAGATTGATTTAACAACAAAATCAAACTAGTATCGTATTCTCTCATCCCTATTGAAAACCCGTTTTCTAAAAATTAAAAATTAAAGTTATGGCTGGAGTTTCTAAATCTACTGAAAGACTGGTAAACGTAATCGTATGTATGGGTGCTGCTGTCGTTATCTTCGGTGCCTGGCAAAAAATCACGCACCAGCCCCTCGCTAATTTCTTTTTAACGGCAGGTCTTATTACAGAAGCTGTCATTTTCGTTGTATACGCATTTTTACCCCCTCCCGGATCAGAAATGCATGCTCTGGCTGAAGCATTACCTAAATTAGCCGGCGGCCATTCAGGAAACCCTGCTATTGCCAAAATGGACGAAATGTTCCATGATGCCGATATCACACCTGCTAACCTGAGCCGTTTAAGCGATGGTTTCAAAAAGTTAGGTTCTACTGTTAATAATATAGCTGATGTTTCTGATGTAGTTAAAACTACCAGCGACTACACCGCAAAAACTAAAGAAGTTACAGCTGCGCTGGATCAAATGAAAAATGTTTACCAGGGCGCTGCTTCTACTGTATCAAGCTTCAATTCTGCAGCTGATAGCACAAAGCACTTCCATGAGCAAGTGCAGGTATTGACCAAAAACCTGGGTTCGTTGAATGCTATTTACGAGCTGGAGTTACAGGATACAAACAATCACCTGAAAGCTATGAACACCTTCTACGGTAACCTGGTGCAAGCATCACAAACCATGCAAGGTAGCGTAGACGATGCTAAGAAAGCGCACGAGCAAATTTCTAAGCTGGCAGGTAATCTGAGCCACTTGAATACCATTTATGGTAACATGCTCACTGCCATGCAGGGTCGTTAATCAGGCGGTAATTCCATATCCTGTTACCCAATGTAACTATGCAATCAGATCAGTGTAACAAAATTGTTTAAACTGGAAAAACCCAAACCATGTCTTTACCTAAAGAGCCGAGGCAGAAGATGATCAACATGATGTACTTGGTGCTGACAGCCATGCTGGCACTCAACGTATCATCAGAAATCCTCAATGCCTTCGTCACCGTTAACAACAGTATTACAAAGTCGAACGGTGTAATTACTGATAAGAATAAATTAACATATGAGTCCTTTGCCGAAAAATTAAAGGATCCTCAAACCCAAGCCCAAGCTGCTGCCTGGGCACCTAAAGCTGAAGAAGCAAAGAAATTGTCGACTGAGTTATTTACTTATATCGAAGATCTTAAGAAACAGCTTGAGACTGAAGCCGGAACCCATGAAACGGATGGCAAAAAGGAAATGAATGCTGATGACCTGGATGCTTCAACCCGTTTAATGGATACCAAAGGAAAAGGAAAAGAATTATATACCAAGCTGGGCGAGTATAAAAAGCAGATGGTGGCTTTACTGGCTAAAACTCCAGAAGAACAGGCTTTACTTAAAAATGAAATAGCACAGATCGAAAAGAATCTTCCTATCGATTTGAGCGTGCCTGAGTCTAAGACTGGCAATAAATATGGTAATGATGTAAATGGCTGGACGCAAAGCTATTTCCACATGACCCCGGCTATCGCTGCTTTTACCATTCTGAGCAAATTCCAGAATGATGTTAAAAATACGGAAGCTGAGATCGTTGATTATTGCCACACAAAGATTGGAGAAGTAAAGCTTGTATATAACAAATTCCAGGCTATTGCTACCTCTAATACTACATACGCTATGCCCGGCGATCCGGTTGAAATTACTGCCGGTGTAGGTGCTTTTAGTGATGCAGCAAAACCAAAAATTTCAATCAACGGCCAGTCTATGCCTTTGAATGCTGATGGTACTGCAATCATGAAAACCACGGCAAGCGGAACTGGCGATCACTCAGTTAATGTAGTGATCGAGTTCAACAAACCCGATGGTACGCCTGAGCGTGTTACCAAAACTATCAAGTACACAGTAGGTGTTCCTTCAGGTGCATCTGTGTTCCTTGAGAAGATGAACGTAATGTACATTGGCGTTGATAACCCGATTACCATCTCTGGTGGTAGCGTGGGTAGCGAAAAAGTAAAAGTTGGTTTTGGTGGTGGTTCTATTAATAGGATCAGTGGCGACCGTTATGTTGCCAAGCCCAACAAGCCAGGTATGAGTGAGATCGTAGTAACCGCAGACGGGAAAAGCTTTAAATTCCCCATGCGTTTAAAATACTTACCTCCGCCAGCAGGATTTGTTGGTACTAAAAAAGGTGGTAACATGTCTTCTGCCGAATTTAAAGCCATGGGTGGTGTAATAGCTAAACTGGAAGATGTTGACTTTGAAGCCCCCCATAGAGTAGTAAGCTATAGAATAGGTGCTGTAGGTGGCCCTATCAATATCTACTCTGAAGCGAATAACGAGGGCAACCGTTGGACTGGTAGCGCTGCTCAACTTATTTCTCGTGTTGGTCCTGGTACAAGGGTATTTATTGACAATATCGTTGTAATCGGTCCCGATCAGAAACAAAAAGAGATCCCAGGTTTGCAATTCAGCCTTAAGTAAAAAATTTAAATAAACAGGGAACAAATGAAGAACCGTATTATAAAACTGTGTTTGTTGCTGACTGTTCTGGCCTTTACTGCCGAATCAGTAGATGCACAGAATAAAAAACCAGTCCGGAAAAAGGCTGTTCGTACTGCGAAGAAAGGCACTACTGCCAATCGCAGCAGGAACAAACCTACTCCAGCAGTAGTTGCTCCGCCGGTAGACACTGTTAAACCAGTTGAGCCACAGGCAATGTTAGACATACCTCCGATCAAAAGATCGCTGCGTAATGACAATGCCATCGAGCGTAACCTGGTTAAGGACCGGATTCCGTTAGCATACGAACACATACGGGAAGATGATGCCGTTTACATGCAACGGGTATGGCGTGAAATTGATGTACACGAAAAAATGAACCTGCCTTTCGTATATAAAGCGGAAGGTGACCTGGGTAACCAACGGTTCATTTATATCCTGTTGAATGCTATTAAAAACGACAGCATCACAGCCTTCAATCCCATCGATGACAGGTTCTCTACACCCATGACCTTCCAGGAGATCATCAATGGCCTGGTTACCAAGCCACGCCGTATTCAGGTTCCTGATATGGTAATGGACCCGGATGGTTCTAAAGGGTTAATGAGAGATACCGTTATCACAGATGAATTCAACCCTGATAAAATTGAGCGTTTCTGGATAAAAGAAGACTGGGTTTTTGACAAGGAATCTTCGCGTATGCAGGTGCGTATTCTGGGGATAGCCCCTTTGAAAACGATCACCGAAACAGATGGAACTTTCCGTGGCGTTACCCCCGTTTTCTGGGTTTACTACCCCGACCTGAGACCTACCTTTGCTAAACACGAGGTGTACAATGGTAAAAACTTTGGCGCCCGTATGAGCTGGGAAGAGTTGTTTGAAAGCCGCATGTTTGCGAGCCGTATCATCAAATCAACGGTGAACAATCCCAACGATGAGTTCATTAACCAGTACGTTAAAGATCCTATCCTGGCCCTGTTAGAAGGCGAAAACATGAAGGAGCGGATATTTAACTACGAGCAGGATCTCTGGTCTTACTAAAGAAAAGTTGAATATAACTATAACTAAAAAGGGTATCGTAAATTTACGATGCCCTTTTTAGTTTTTATGCCTTAAAGCAATTGGAAAGCGCCTATTGAATGAAGTCGCTGTATAAACATTATATCAAGAATTTTTTTAAAAATACCCACATGTAGGTATTGTTTTGTGCTATCGATTCACTATTTTTACAATGGTTTTTCATAGGATATTGGATTTTAAAAACGGGGCTGGATATCTATCCTGGCCCCTTTTTCTTTTTATACCTGTCATGAGTTGAAAGGAAGTTGTGTACTAAGAAGTTATTTTGGTTTGAATGCAATTACGTATATATAGTAATGTGATGTAAGAAGTATTGAGGTATGAAATTCGCGAACTTCTTACATCTATGTCTTATCACTTACTTCGGCACTTACGCATCGCTTTTATTAAAATAATTCCTTATCAGTGTCGCTTTCGCTGTGCCTACAGCAGCAGTTAGTTCTTCAAGACTTAATTCTTTTACCCGTTTAACCGATTTGAATTCTTTCAGCAATTGCTCGGCTGTTTGCTGACCAATGCCTTTTATCTGCTCTAATTCATTCTTAAAAGTTCCCTGGCTGCGTTTATTACGGTGAAATGTAATGCCAAAACGGTGCACCTCATCGCGTATAGAGCGGATCAATTTCAAACTGTCGCTATTGTATGGCAGTTTTACCGATTGCTGATCGCCCGGGAAAAATATCTCCTCTTCATTTTTTGCCAATCCAACTATTGTCATCTTACCCTGTAATCCCAGTTCGCGTATACCTTCCAATGCTGCGCCCAGTTGTCCTTTACCACCATCAATGATCACCAGTTGCGGAAAAGGCTGTTGTTCCAGCTGTAACCGCTTGTAACGCCGGGTAACCACTTCTTTCATAGTAGCAAAATCATTGATCCCCTGTACGGTCTTTACATTATAGTGGCGATAGTCCTGTTTGCTGGGCACGCCATCTTTAAAGCATACCATGGCCGATACCGGGTAACTGCCCTGGAAATTGGAGTTATCGAAACATTCAATATGCGTTGGTATAACCGGTAACTGCAGGTCGTGCTGCAATTGCTCCAGTACTTTCTGGCGTGTTGATGCATCCTTGCCATCGAGCTTCAGCATTTTCCGTTGCCTTATCTCTTCCTTGAAATAATTCACGTTCAGGTCAGCCATTTCCAGCAGTTTCTTTTTATCGCCGGCTTTAGGTACGGTAACAACAATTTCCGGTTCGGCATATTCAATCTCAAAAGGAACGATGATCTCCGCCGACAGGCTGTTAAACGTTGTTCGCAATTGCGCTACCGCAAAAGATAATATTTCTTCAATGGGTTCATCGAGGTGTGTTTCCCATTGGGTAGTATGGGTTTGAACAATGGTGCCGCTCTGCATCATCAGGTAGGTAACATAAGCCGTATCCCCATCGCGCAGGATGGAAAAAATATCGGCATTGCCCAAATGCCTGCTAACGATCACCGAGCGGGCCTGGTACTGTTCAAGGTGTTCTATTTTTTTATGTAGTATCTGGGCTTTTTCAAAAGCCATGTCATCTGCGGCGGCCCTCATTTCTCTTTTGAAATGTTGTATCACAGGGCCCAGGTTGCCCTTCAGGATATTCCGTAACTGTTGTAAACCTTCTCCATAATCCTCTTCGGTTTGATGGCTTTCACACGGGCCTTTACAATTACCCAGGTGATATTCAAGACATACCTTGAACTTTCCCTTTTGTATGTTGCCGGGGGTAAGATTCAGTTTGCAGGTACGCAGTTGAATATTGGTCTTTACAAAATCCAGCAGCTCGCGCACTTTGGCTACAGAGGTAAAA
>DASUVL010000819.1:0-8211 GCA_036379015.1 Niastella sp. | reverse complement strand
TGTTACAGGTGGTAACAGTGGTATCGGATATGGCATTGCTCAGGAATTTAAAAATGAAGGTGCTAAAGGAGTTATTGTCGGCAGAAATCAGAAAACGTTGGATAGTTCTGTGGCTCAGCTTGGCGATAATTTTATAGCCATAAATGCCGATGTAACCAACCTTGCTGACCTGGAAAGTGTGTTTGCAGCAGCAGCTGAAAAATTCGGTAAAATAGACGTTGTTGTAGCCAATGCGGGTGCCGGAGCTGTAGGAACTGTAGCAAGTATAGGGGAAGCCGACTTTGACAAAGCAATTGATCTGAACCTAAAAAGTGTCTACTTCACTGTTCAAAAAGCATTGCCGTATATGAATGATGGTGGTTCTATTATTCTGATCGGGTCAAATGCAGCGCACCGGGCATATGCGAATTTTACGCTTTATGGTGCTGCAAAAGCAGCCGTGATTTATTTAGCGAAAGGATTTTCAAGCGACCTTTTAGATAGAAAGATCAGGGCAAATGTAATCACACCAGGTACAACAGATACACCAGCATTTGACAAGTTTGTTCCCGCAGAACAAATGGAAGCAGTAAAAAAACACTTTGCAGATCAAATGCCAATAGGCCGAATCGGGCAACCATCTGACATTGGCAAAACAGCGGTTTTCCTGGCCTCGGATGATTCTTCGTTTATGCTGGGGGCCGAACTCTTGGTGGATGGTGGTATGACTTATCTGTCTAAATAATTGACCCCTACGCTGGTGCGGGTTTATATACGTGCCATTAAATCATTAAAAAATTTTCAAAATGAATCAATCAAAAAACAACGCAGCGAGCTACGCAATTATCGGCTTCGGCAAGATCGGCCAGGCCCTGGCTAGGGCGTTTGCCCGCAAAGATATCGAAGTATCCGTTGCAACCACGCGCAAACCGGAAAGCTTTGCGTCCGCGGCAGCCGCGATCGGACCGGAAATCATTCCCACTACACTCGCGGAAGCTGTCAAGGCCGACATCATCTTTCTTGCGGTGCGTTTTGAATCACACCCGGATGTGGCAAAGGTGCTGCCCACCTGGCAGGGGAAGACCATTGTCGATGTGACAAATGCCTACGGCGTGCCCGCTGAGCAAATGGAAGGACTGCCTTCTGCCCAATTCGTTGCGCAGGCCTTTACTGGCGGTAAACTGGTTAAGGGCTTCAACCATCTGGGCGCTGCCATTCTTGGCCAGGATCCGGCCGTACACGGTGGCAAAAGAGTGGTATTTCTGGCAAGCGACGATGAGGGCGCAGCAACGGAGATCGGTGCGCTGGCGGAAAAGCTTGGTTTCGCACCGATCCAACTGGGCGGGCTATCGGAAGGTGGACTGCTCGTGCAGGCGCGCGGAAACAACTGGGGTCAACTGATCTTTAAAGACCTGGTCAAGTTCAACTAATGAATCGTAGACGCAAATTTCGATGAGAAGCTGCCTCGTGGGCAGGGGAACCATCGTCTCAAATCTTAAAAAAAGAAAGAATGAGTAAATTAAAAAATAAAGTAGCCGTAGTTACGGGTGCTTCAAAAGGAATAGGGGCCTCTATCGCCAAACACTTTGCGGCAGAAGGGGCAAAGGTAGTGGTGAATTATGCTTCAAGTAAGCAAGGCGCAGATAGCGTGGTTAAAGAAATAACCGACAATGGGGGCGTAGCCATTTCGGTGCAGGCCGATGTATCGAAAGAAGCCGATGTAATCAGGCTGTTTGAAGAAATCAGGAAAGCTTTCGGCACGCTGGATATTTTGGTAAACAACGCGGTCTATCAGGGATACGCACCTATTGAACAGGTATCGATAGAAACATTTCACCAGAGTTTCAACGTCAATGTTTTGGGTCCTATACTTACCATTCAGGCAGCCTTGAAAATGTTTGGCGATAAAGGCGGCAATATTATCAATATCAGTTCGGGTGCAAGTAAAATGCCTCTTCCGGCAGCGTCGTTGTACTCTGCAACGAAAGCGGCATTAGATGCCCTGACGATTTCGTTATCGAAAGAACTGGGTGCAAAAAAAGTTCGTATCAATTCTGTTTTACCGGGCGCTACAGAAACAGAAGGTGCAGCCAGTGCGGGTGTCACCCCTGGAAGTGAGTATGAAAAAATGTTTGTTGCTAATACACCGCTTGGTCGCAGAGGCCAGCCCGAAGATATTGCGAAAGCTGTAGTATTTCTTGCTTCCGATGATGCAGCGTGGATCACAGGAGAGCAAATTTCCGTTTCAGGGGGTATGTATGGTTTTTAAATTATAAGAGAAAAAATGAAGACAATTGGACAGAATTACTGGTTGATCGGGGTTTCACCAACTTCGCACTAAAATAATTGTTTCAAAAGTATAAATTTCTTTGAACTCCCTGTTTCTTCTGGAACAGGGAGTTTTTGTTGCTTCAAATAACTTTGCCTCTAATTGGGCATTAGCTAAAAGATAAAGCGTTCCTAAAGGAAGAAAATCGATGTTTTGTTGCTTTTATCCAGACGTACGTTCTGTGGGGTTCCCATTTTATTTTTCTTTTTCAATCCGTTCTTTCACGTCAAAATGATTGGCTATCACCTGGTGATCATCTATGATCAATGTATCGGCCTGTAAGGTTTGTTTAACTTCCAGAGCATAGTCGTTGTAATAGGTGTCTACCTTTTTGGCTTTTAAATTACCGCCAATGATCACCGGACCTTCCGAATACATCGTTTCACATTCAAAATCGCCACCTACAAATAACCGGCAGCAATTTTATTCTACCGCCCATGTTCTGTTAGCCATCTATAAGACGCTTAACGTTTTTCCTAAAGACCATCGCCATTTATATTATATCAAATATCTTAATTTTGAGTATTTCCGATCCAATTCGTGTAAGGATTAACGAAATCATTAATTTTGGATCAGCCTAAAGCCGACCTTATGACGTATAATGATTGCGAAAAATATATCGATGCCAACAGGGGATATATAAAAAGCACCGTTCAGTTCGGAACGGCTTTTTTTCAATATTTTGGGCTGCTCATTGCCCCGAATACTTTTCAAATCGACCGGATCGAAAATATTTTCCATCGATGCGCACCATCCGGCAAAGTTGCGGATGACGTAATGAGTAATGAAGAAGCCCTGATCGAAGCCGGCGAGATCAACAGCGATCTGACTGTTTTTGTAATGGGAACGATAAACAGCCAGTTTGTTTATAAGCCGTTTTCCGAATACCTCGAAGTTGTTTCAAAAAGCATAATCATGCCAAAGTAGGGGTGACTAAAGTACGACGTGCCCTGGGTGCCTGATACACGCCCTGGAGCCTCCTTCTACCAACGCTTATATCCCTTCAATCGTTCGCACAAGGCTTTATAACGTGAACGCCCTACCGGTAACAGGTTGCCGTTCTTCAGTTGCATGGCATATTTGCCGCCGGGTTCAATGATCAGCTTTTCGGCGTGCGCCCAGCGGATGATGTGCGAACGATGGATGCGTACAAAGTCTTTTGCCGGAAGTATGCGTTCCAGCGCATCCAGGCTTTTGTCATGCAGTGCAACTGTGCCGTTCTTTAAATGCAGTTCGCTATAAATGCCGGCTGCTTCTATACAGGCAACCTCGGCAACATCTATTAAACGGATCAGTCCGCTGTTTCGAATAGCCAGGAATTTAAGTTGGTTTTCCGGAACGGCCGGCGCTGCCGTCAACCTGCCAAACGCCTGAAAAAGCCGTTCTTCGTCAAAGGGCTTGGGCACAAAGTCAAGTACGCCATAAGCAAAAGCGGTAATGGCTTTTTCCGTATAAGCGGATACGATGATGGTCTGGAACGAACGGGCCACCATTACTTCCAGTACCTGAAAGCCATCTTCACCGTTCAGGTTCAGGTCCAATAACAGCAAGTTCACAGAATGTTGATTCAGGTGCTTTAAGCCGGCCTCCAGGTCGTCGCATTGCATAATGTTTGCTGATTGCTGCTCAAAGTACTGCGCCGTCATCCGCACCAGTCGCCGCGCAATGCGCATTTCGTCTTCAATGATCAGGATGTTCATAAGCCGATCTGTATTTGGTTACGCCAGCCGCCATCAAATGATGCCGCTTCAAATTGCCAATTATCCTGATAGCTTTCGGTTAATCTGGCTTTTACATATTTAAACCCATTGCCGCCCGGGGTACTGCGGGGCGCGCGGCTCTTTCCCAAACAATCCAGCACATAATATTTAAAGCCATCTGCCCGGTAAAATTGCAGGTTGAAGCGCAGGCTGTTTTCGATGGGGACGTTATGGGTGATGCCGTTTTCCACCAGGGTTAGTAATATTGCCGGCGGTATGGTTTCAACCTCATCAACACCTTCTTCCGTCCATACATAGTTCACTTCCTTGCGGAACTGCATTACCTCTAAATGGCGCTTACACAAATCGATCTCCTGCCGGATGGGCACCAGTGATGCTTCGGACATTTCCATCATCAGGTCAAATTCGCTGGAAAGCGCCTTGATCATCTTCACGCCCTCAACTGGCGTTTGTTCTACCCAATCGATCAGTGAGGTTAGCGTGTTCCGCAAGAAGTGCGGCTGGATGTTCTTCTTGATCAGTTCGAGTTGCAGGCGGGAGGACAATAACTGCGATTCCTGGTGCGCCAGTTCCAGTTGCCGGGAGGCGTTGGTTTGCAAGTATAAGATACACAACAAAATGATCGTAAAAGCGATGTACAGTGCAAGGACATAGTACAGGTACTGGCTGATCAGCATCGACAACAAGAGCCCCAGCAGCACCAGCAGGCTGCCTTTGCGCTTTTTGATGAGGGCATAGATTACCACCAGTACAGAACTGATCCACCAGGTCAGGCTATATAAATGAGCGGTCAGGTAGTGGTGCCCGTAATTGAAACCGTAAATAAAGAGCAGCACGCTGGCCAGGAGGGCGGTCAGCAACGCCGGCCTGGGCAGTTTAAAGTGGATAATGAAATAAAAAGGAATAAGCACCGCAATGGCAAAAGTGAGCCAGCTTACCAGGTTTAGTCGCCAATAAAAACGAGTATAGGGAATGTCAACGGTGAAATTGATATACTCCATAACCAGCAAGGCAAAGAAAAGGATACAGATCAACGCGAACAACAGGGTGGTCTTGGTCTTTGCCTGGCTGTTCAGGTAAAGAAAAGCGTAATAAAAGGCAGCGATCAGAAAAGCACCGGCCATCAGGTTTACAAAAGCCAGATCGATCAGCGGGCTGCGCAACAAGCTCAGGTAGCTTTCCGGTTTGATCATAACCGAACCCTCCACTTCATTCAAATGAACCTGCGTTCCCTTCAACTCTACCACATGTTTGCCGAGGCCAGAAAGCGCATCAGGCACCTGGTAATAGCTGGTTTCGGTACCGGGCACCTCGGCCCGTGTGGTCGTCGCCGGTATGCCGTTCTGGCCTAAACGGGTACCGTCCCAAAAGACCTCGAACGCGCCAAAGCTATGCACCTTTACACCCAGTGGTGTTGTAAAATGCTTTTCCTTCAGGTCAATATTTACACGTGCATACAGGCTGTTGTTGACTGGCGGGGCAATCCAGGCCTCGCTGGCATCATACATGATATCCGGTTCATGGCAGGACGGGAGTAAAAACAGCATGGCGATCAATAACCATTTTTGCATAAGATAAAGGTAAGCCGGTTTCGCGATGATACAGTGTAGTTGGCAAGTCCATAGTGCAGTTCACATACCAGGAATTGCAGGCGCCATTACATCGGTCTACACTTGCAATATGAAACGTTATGCATCCCTGTTATTGTTATGTATCCTTGTTCTGCCAATTACTAAAGCTTATGCGCAAACCGTTTGCGGCAAACTGGCCGATACAACCGGCGGTACGCCCTTGCCTTACGCAACAGTCAGTTTGCTGGATAGTTTGGGCAAAGCGGTATCCCGCGTCATGACAAAAGACGACGGGGCATTTGTTGTCGGCCCCGTCAAGCCTGGAAATTACACTTTACAATGCCGTAGGGTCGGCTATCAGGAGCTAAGCCAAAAGCTACAGCTGGCCGGCAAACAGCAGGCAGTGCTTGGTACATTGTACCTGCTGCCGGATACCAGGTTGTTAAAGGAAGTTGCCGTAACTGGTGACAAACCGGCCTTGGTGTTATTACCCGACAAAAAAGTGTTTGAGGTAGGTAAGGATGTGCTTTCACAGAACGGTTCGTTAAGCGATGTGCTGAACGGCATACCGTCCGTCAATGTCAGTCCGCAAGGCCAGGTGACTTTGCGGGGCAACCCGGGCGTTACCGTGTTGATCAACGGCCGCCGGTCGGGACTTGTGCAGGGTAATGCGTTGGAGCAATTGCAGGCCGGGCAGGTGGAACGTGTAGAGGT
This sequence comes from Niastella sp., assembly GCA_036379015.1. Taxonomy (GTDB): domain Bacteria; phylum Bacteroidota; class Bacteroidia; order Chitinophagales; family Chitinophagaceae; genus Niastella. The sequence goes on along the minus strand of DASUVL010000819.1, from coordinate 1,897 downwards.
GATCAGCAGTCCATCGGCGCGCTATGATGCGTCCGGTACCGGCGGGGTGATCAACATCATCCTGAAAAAGAACAGGAAGACCGGCTTTAACGGCCAGGTGCAGGTAATGGCCGGTGTACCAAATGATACCCGCCTCAATCCGAGCCTGAACTATAAATCGGAAAAGTTCACTTTCTTTTCAACGCTGGGTATGCGCAAGTCGGATTATGAGGGGCTGTATGACAGCGACCAGCTAACCCAATTAACGTCGGTGGCCATGCGTCAGCATGAAAACCGGCACGATGACGGTATAATGCTTTACACCGGCATGGACTACCAGTTGAGCGAAAAGCGATCTATGACGGTAGCTTATCTCCGGAACAGTACACACGACCGTGATAAGACCCGTCTGGATTACGACTATGGCAAAACCTCCCTGGACAGTACCTTAAAAAGAAACGGTGAATCGAGGGAGCGGCGCAACTATAGTCAGCTGGAATACAATTACACCCAAACCTTCGCCAGGCCAAAACAAAAGTGGACAATTGACCTGCAATACGACTGGTGGAACAGTATTAAAGACTGGCAACTGTTGACTGATAAAGTGTTTCCGGAAGTGGCATCATACCCTGACATAACCACCCGTACGGGCGAGGCGAACCGCGACCTGCTTTTGCAAAGCGATTGGGTACAGCCCTTTAACGCCAAAGACCTGCAACTGGAAGCCGGCCTGAAAACAGAGCACCGCAGCGTGAACTATGATTTCCTGGTAGCACCGGGGGCGCCAAACGAATTACGTTACCGCGAAAGCATACAGGGCGCTTATGCGCAGTTAAGTAATAAACATGGCAAATGGAGTTACCTTGTTGGGCTGCGTGCTGAACTAACCGGCATACGCATCAACAACGACATCCGTAAACGCTACGCCTGGTTCTTTCCGACCGCCCACCTGAACTATGCGTTAAAACCTGGTCTTACCTTGCAGGCTCATTACAGCACCCGCATCCGCCGGCCTTCCCTGTACTCATTATCTCCGTTCGCAGAACTAACCGAACTGACTTCCCGGAACACCGGCAATCCAAACCTCAATCCTTCTTATGCCCATGTATTTGAACTGGGCATGCTCAAGCGAACGGCCAGTTTTACCATTAACCCAACCTTGTTCTTTCAGCAGATCGGCACGCCGACGGCCAATTATACCTACCGCAATGCAGAGGGCATTTACATTACCTTGCCGGTTAACATTACCAGTGAACAGCGTGGTGGTCTGGAATTAAATGTGATGTGGAATCCGGTAGCGGCGCTACAATTGAATGCAGATCTCAATGTTTACCGTTTCCGGCAGGCCGGTAAGTATAACGGTTTTGACTTTGCGTTTTCAGGCGGCTCGTCTGGTGGGCGGCTGACTGCTCAGATTAAGCTGCCGTGGACCATGGGCTTTCAAACCCGGTATTATTATAACGGTCCGGCAGCTACCGCACAAAGCCGCTTGCAAGCCACACACTGGGCAGACTTTGGTCTGAGCAAAAAACTGTTCACCGACCGGCTGTCCCTCGCGCTGGATGTCGCCAATGCCTTTGACACCCGGCGCTACCGCACCACGGTAACCGGCCCGGATTATAGCCTTGTCACCATGAGCCGTTTCAATGGCGCACGTTATCGTTTAAGCCTGACGTATAAAATAGGCAACAATGGTGCGGCGTGGCAGGCAAAGGCCGGTAACAGGAACTGATGCCTGAAGGACTATCTAATGACCGTCAGTATACTTTCATTGGTTCGGTGGCCGCCGTTAACAACAGCAACTAGTGGCTACAGAGTGGTGCAATTACATGAAAAATTTCAAGTCAAATTGCTAAAAAGAGCGGACAGCGTTAAAAGGGCTGCAATTATTTCTTATTTTTTTCGACTTTCTCTTTAT
>DASUVL010000818.1:0-5778 GCA_036379015.1 Niastella sp. | reverse complement strand
ATTTACCTGGTTTAACCGGATGATGATGCGATCGGCAGGCATGGCTTCAGCCGGATTGCCCACGTTATACTGAAAAAGGGGTGCATTGCCCGAACCATAAGGCATGAACACAATAGGTGCGCCGTAACTGCCTGTGCTATTGATGGAAAGGGTACCCCAATACTGCTGGCCTCGTTTAAAAAAGACCGTATCGCCGGGTAAGAAGTAATTGATAGTGATTGGAATATCGTTTAAAGATCTCCAGGGATCGGTGGCTGTTCCCGAGTTGGATCCTGAGGAAGATGGGTCTACATAATAATTCAAAGCAGCCGCTGGCAAAGTTGCCAATAGAAAGAAAGAAGCGAGAATACACGTAATTAATACCTTTAATGCCTTCATACCATCATACCATTTGAACCATTACCCATGAGCATGGCAAACACACAAAATTGGTGCCCATTTGAGCTTTAGCCGGCTGATTAACTTAATTATTCGTGTTAAGATTGCAGTGTGCAAAAAATGCACATTGGTGAGTTGTTGCATTTTTTGCAACAACTGCTACGGGTAAAATCTCTTTATAATCATCAGGACCGCGTACCACAGTTGGCAGCAACTTTCAAAAATTCCAGACAGTTCAATTCTTCCCATTAATCAAACTCACTACCACTTTCGTCATCATATCCTTCTCTTCCGGTTTGCTTTCGGCGATCATCAGCGTAATGGCCACCAGGGCATTGTCTGCTATCCGTTTTGAGCCGTCTGCCCGGTACAAAATATTATTCTTCGCCATAAACCATACAAACAGGAATGCAGCAATACGTTTATTGCCATCTGAAAATGAATGATTCTTCACCACAAAGTATAAAAGGTTAGCAGCTTTTTCTTCTACGCTCGGATATACGTAGTGTCCGTCGAATGTTTGGTATATAGCTGCTAATGATCCCTGGAAGGATTCATCTTTTTCATTGCCAAAAAGGGAACTGCCACCGAATTTATCTCGCAAACCTTTAATAGCCCATATGGCTTCCTCGTAGGTTATTGTATATAACTCATTGGGAGTAGTATCCTGTATCTCAAGCACCTGGTGGTCGTATTGGTCCAATACATCCAGCGCATAAGTATAGTCTGTTACTACTTTCTGCAAGGTGTTCATGTCATCGGAGGTCGGTTCCAGGCGATCAGTCATATTACCGATAGTTTTAAGATTTGGTGAACTCCCGCAAATTTACCTGATTGTTTGATTCACGCAGTTTTTGGTTTGATGGCCGCAACAACTGGTACCATACGGTCAGTTAATTTTGTATTGTAAAACATTTATCTTTTATGGAACCAGCATTAACAATGGAAGAATCCAGGGATTATATAGGTACATGGGCAACGGGTGATGGTTATATTCAACACCAACTATTACCTGGCAACCGGTACGACGAAGCTCGTGGCAACCGCCAAAGCGCTTATGTAGGACAGTATTGGGTAAAAGGAAATCACATCGAATATAAAGATGATACAGGCTTTACTGCAGATGGCGATTTCAAAAATGGGATTTTGTATCACGCCGGAATGGTTTTATATAAACAAAAAAAACAGCAACAATGACCAATATTGAAAACAAAAAAGTATGGTTTATTACCGGTGCTTCCAAAGGCCTGGACTTAAAACACCAGCCGAATTTGCTGATCAATTGGCCATTCACGTTAATCACCTGAACAGAAATGTAAAATCAGTAATAGGGAAAACGACATCGCAGGTAATTGCCGAACGCATTGCCCAGGAGGCCTCGTGCTCTTTTAAAGCATACAAACTGGAATGTAACGGAAATTTCCTGGTGCCTGGGCTTTGAAGAGCTGGCTCATTTCATTCACTTTTTTAAACGATTCAATAATACAACGCCAACGGTTTTCAGGGGTTAAATTGGTTCTATAACCCTTTGATATAAGCTATTCTAATGCCTCTCAGACAATCATCCTGACACCCGTTCTCTACATAACCGCATAACGATATCATGCCATCGTTCTTTGCTTCAAAAAAGGTCTTTGCATTATCCCGTTTCAACAGCCACTCGTCCTGTGCTTTCGCATATACTTCATCCATGGTTAACAATACCGGTCCATCATCGTGTGTTCCCAGCTGACTCTCGTCTTCTTTCCATTCCTGCACAATGGTCATAGGGCCATTATCTGGGTATCTTTTTGCTACAAAAGAACGCTCTATTATTTTTCCCTGTTTTACCGTAATTGTCGTTTCTGTACCATAGCCTGCCCATGAACTGGTGACAACCCGGAAACTATATGAATCTCCATTTGCCTTTTTAAAGTCCTGCCACGCTTGATAACTTTTTCTAAAGTCACCATAATAAACAATCCCATCTTTTTTACAGGCGCTCGTAATCAACAAGATAAGTGTCATACAGAAAAGCAGTCGTTTCATATATCAGGTTTTAAACTGCTGACACGCAATGGCAGCATTTCGTTGTATTCCTATGACAATTTAACGGGCTATTCCTGATGAGTTGCCTCCCTCCCAATTTTCCCGTATCTTGTAGCCTTACCCTGTTTCCTATGTCGCAATACGCTACTTACACTAAATTCCATGCGCCGGAACATGCGCAATTTCTGACTACCCTTTTACAACAGCACCAAATTCCCTATTTGTTCGAACACGAGGTTAACCAGCTCGACAAGGTATACATTGGCGACACGCTTGACGCCATGTTCGTACTGCAAATTCCTACTAACAGGTTTATTGATGTAAATGCCTTACTGGCCGAGCAGGCTAAAGCAGATATGGCGCAACCGGTCTTTGAACACATTCTGCAATCTTATTCAACGTCAGAACTCAAAGAGATCATTGCTGACCCGGCTACCTGGAACGCTTATGACTTACAGGTAGCGGCTTCCCTGTTAGCTGAACAAACCAACCATCAGATAGCTGTTCCTATTAATGATGCTGACTCATTTGTACCAGCGAAATTGGAATTGATATGGATCATCCTCGGCTATATTGTTAGCCTCCTGGGCGCCTCTTATTTCTTCTACCTGGCTGTTGCCGGTTTCCTGGCCGGATTGACCGTTAACCAGGCTAAAAAAACATTGAAGAATGGCACTACCGTAAAAATGTATTCACAATCGAGTCGTGCCCATGGTAGAAATATGATGATATTGAGCGTGGTTTGTATGATCATCAGCTTTATCATATACTATATGGCCTTTACCCAATAGGGGAAATAATGCTACATTCCGGGAATGTTATTAGCTTGTTATTTCCGGTTGAGGATTGGGACTGGGATTGGGATTGCCATTGGCAAATGGTCCAGACCCATTATTATTGAATAACAACGTTTGCGTGGGCAATGCGAACTGAATATTTTCTTTTTTAAACGCATGTAATATAGCCAGGTAAATGGCTTGCTGCCGGTCCATATACAAATTGTAATCGGGACTTAAAATAAAATACACCACTTCAAAGGTCAGACTAAATTGCCCGAATGCTGAAAAATGCGCCCGGTCAAATACTGTTGAGTCCTGGGTTTCAATGATCGCTTTGATCATGGCCGGTATCTTTTCTACTTTGTCGGGCGGCGTTTGATATACAACCCCCAGGTGGAACTGGATCCGCCGCTTCTCCATCCGTTTGAAATTGTGTATGCGGGCATTCACCAAATTGGTATTGGAACAAATTAACTGCTCGCCACTCAACGTTCTGATGCGGGTACTTTTCACACCGAAATATTCTATCACGCCCATTTTATCATCTACAATAATAAAATCACCTACTTCAAATGGCTTGTCAAAGAAGATCACAAAATAGTTGAACAGATCGCCCAGGATGTTTTGTGAGGCCAGCGCAATGGCCACTCCCCCAATACCCAAACCGGTTACTACTGATGTGATATTATACCCAAGGTTGTTGATCAGGAATACCAACGCCAGTATCCACAACACTATATTTACAATAATGATAATACCCCGCGCCTGTTTCTTTTTTTCAACATCTGCCGGCTCATTACCCAGGGCATTATTAATTAAATAATTTATGGCTGATGTAATGGTTTTGATGATAATAAATGTAACCACTATCATCACGGCAATATGCACCAGACGCTCTACTTTGGCACTCAGAGTCATATACGAAACACCTGCATACAGCGCCCCTAAATATAATGCGGGAATTAAAGCCCCTTCCGTCAATTGCACTATAAAATCATCCAGGGTAGTACGGGTACGGGCCGAAAATTGTTTAAATCGCTTTAACAGCACAACCCGTCCTATGCGTATCACAGACCAGGAAACAACAATGATCCCGATAGCAATCAACCAATTCGCCACTGTATTCCCCAACAAAATGCGGTCCCACCAATTCATACTCAATATTTTTGGATCAACAATCGATACCTGTTCCAGCTACAATTGTCATTCCATATAAGGTTAATCAATGATTATCCATAATTTTAACAATAAACTAATCCACATGAGCCTCATTCAAAGATGCATACCAATTCTTTTTATGTGTTTAGCTTGCAACACTAAAAAACCTGCTGCCCCCATCACCGGAACCTGGCAACTGCTTTCCGGAACGGTTATAGAAAAGAACGATACCACAATTACTGACTATACACAAGGCAAACAATTCATCAAGATCATTAACAACTCGCATTTTGCTTTTTTAGGGCATGATCTGAACAAAGGGAAAGATTCCACTGCTTTCTATTCTTCCGGCGGTGGCACATACACCCTCAAAGACAGCGTATATACCGAACACCTGGAATACTGCAGCGACCGGGCCTGGGAACAAAATGATTTTCAATTTACCGTAACAATACATAACGACACCTTAATACAACATGGAGTAGAAAAAGTAGAAGCAACCGGCATTAACCGGTTGAATATGGAGAAGTATATAAGGGTGAATGTTCCAAACACACAATAAACAATACTGATGAAATCACGCTTAAAAAATAGGTGATTTCACGGGCGGCCAGCCCTGTTCATATATAGTATTTTCGAATATCACGGTATTCAAAACTACTATTATGAAATATTTATTACTGCTGACTATTGTTTCTTTCTTTGTTACTAATCTATCGGGCCAGGATACCCTCGACATTCAAAAATATGATTCCTCCATTCAGGCAAAGACAAAGGAAATTGATTCAAAAAATATTTTGATCAATGAAGCGAATGGACAATTAGATAGTGCAGCCAAAGCAATAAAAGAACTTAACACTAATATTCAAGGTTTAATTGAAAAAACCAACAGGACAGAACAGGAAAATGGTAAGCTTCAGGAGGAATATAGAAAATTGACCCAGGCTATTAATAAACAGCAATTAAAAAGCAGGCGACTTGATACATTGAATTATGAAAAAACCAAAAAAATAAACGAAAAGGATATTATCGTTCGTAACAGGGATTCAATGATCCATATTTTGAATGCCGAGATCAAAATAAAAAATACTGAGATCGAGGTTAAAAACGAGGAGATTGGAATTAAAACTAAAAGAGTTGACTCCATACGGCATGTAGCAGATTCCATCCAGGCAAAAGAAAATGAACTGATAGCAAAAAGACAAGCCCTTATTTCAAAGCAACTCGATTCATTAGAAGTTATTGCCACCATCTCCATGCGGGATTCAGTAAAAATTTATCACAAAACCGATAGTGGGAATAAGGCGTTTAAAGAAAAATACAGGATCAATGAAATTAACATGACGGTGAAGGAGGGCATTATCCTGGAAATAATTGTAAAAACAACTAATGGCACCTTCAGAAACAAAAACAATATTATTGACCTCCTTCATTT
>DASUVL010000817.1:0-5880 GCA_036379015.1 Niastella sp. | reverse complement strand
CAATTATCAAGAGAGTTATTAATTCAATTAGCGAATGAATATGGTACCCCATTGTATGTGTACCATGCTGAAAAGATCAAAGAGCAATACGAAAAACTGAAAGGGGCCTTTGCCAAGATCAATGCCCGTTTTTACTACGCCTGTAAGGCATTGACAAATATTAATGTTTTAAAATATATAAATAGCCTGGGTGCGGGAGTGGATTGTGTGAGCATCCATGAAGTTAAGCTGGCCCTGAAGGCCGGTTTCGATCCTAAGAACATTCTATATACCCCCAACTGTGTAGACTTTCAGGAAATTGTAGCTGCTAAAGATCTGGGTGTAAATATCAATATCGACAATATCTCTATTTTAGAGCAGTTTGGCAATAAGTTTGGCGGCAGCTATCCGGTTTGCATCAGGCTCAATCCGCATATTATGGCCGGTGGTAATTTCAAGATCTCTACCGGGCATGTAGACAGCAAGTTTGGTATTTCCATTCACCAGATCAGGCACATTGAGCGCATTGTAAAAAGCGCCAAAATGAAAGTGACCGGCGTGCATATGCATACAGGTAGTGAGATCAAAGACATTGGCGTATTCATGGAAGGGTTGGAAGTGATGTTTGAGATCGCTACCCATTTTCCCGACCTCGAATTTGTTGACCTGGGCAGTGGTTTTAAAGTGCCTTACCAACCCGATGATCCGGAAACCGATGTAAATGCATTGGGTCAGAAAATGGCGGTGGCCTTTAAGAACTATGAAAAGGAAACCGGTAAAAAATTACAGGTGTGGTTTGAACCAGGCAAATACCTGGTAAGCCAGTGCGGTTATTTTGTAGTAAAGACCAACGTGGTAAAACAAACGCCGGCCACCGTATTTGCCGGAGTGAACAGCGGGTTTAACCATCTCATCCGTCCTATGTTCTACGAAGCATACCATCATATTGAAAATATTTCCAACCCCAGTGGACCCGAAAGGATCTATACGGTTGTAGGCAACATCTGTGAAACCGATACGTTTGCCTGGGATCGCAAATTGCATGAAATACGGGAAGGCGATTACCTCGTGTTTTATAATGCCGGAGCATATGGCTTTGAGATGTCTTCCAATTTCAACTCACGCCTGAAACCGGCAGAAGTGCTGATAAAAGATGGCAAGGCCCACCTTATACGCAAGCGCGATGAATTTGACGATCTGCTGAAGAATCAAATTGAAGTTTTATAAAATAGTAAAATGCTCCGCGAGGGGCATTTTTTGTTTTGAGCGAAGTCGAAGAAAACCTTAGTACATTTAGTAAACCTTAACAGCTTTCTATGAAAAAATATTTCCTGATGAGCATCTTTCTTTGCGGTGTTTTATTAAGCCAGGCACAGCAGGTAAATAAATTTAGTTTGTACAATCCAAAGGAGAATGCCGATTCTGCCTTGAATAAAGCGATCGCAGATGCAAAGAAGGCCAGCAAGTATGTATTTGTACAAATAGGTGGCAACTGGTGCGGTTGGTGTGCCCGCTTTCATGAATTTATTTCGAATGATAAGCAAATAGATTCACTGATAAAAGCAAGCTATGTGGTGTTGCATTTGAATTACAGCCCCGAAAACCGCAATAAAGACCTGTTATCCGATCTGGGTTTTCCACAGCGGTTTGGATTTCCTGTATTTTGTATACTCGATGAAAACGGTATGCGCATTCATACCCAGAATTCCGCCTACCTCGAAGAAGGAGAGGGATATAACAAGCAGAAGGTGATGGAGTTTCTGTCTTCCTGGACGCCCCAGGCGCTTGACCCGAAGACATATAAGAATGAATAGGGTTTGTTAAAATAAAATTTTAAAACAGTTTCAGGTTGCATGTTACAAGTTACAGGAGCCTGAAACCTGAATCATGAAACCTGCAACTTGTATCCTTCAAAATGGCGTCACAAAAATTCATAGAGTTACTCAGGAGTCCGGTTGCATTCAGGTTGTACCTGTTTTGGAAGCTGCCCGCCGCATTTTTCTCGGGTGTTCGCATCAGGGAGATCGATGGGCAGCACTGTGTGGTGACCGTTCCCTATAAATGGTTTTCGCAAAATCCTTTCCGTTCTACCTATTTCGCCTGTCTGGCTATGGCTGCAGAAATGAGCACGGGCTCGCTGGCTATGGCGCATGTTTACAAGCGGAACCCGGCCGTATCTATGCTGGTGGTAAAGTTTGAAGCCAGTTATTTTAAGAAAGCTACGGAGCGTACCCGCTTTGAATGTAAAGATGGCGCCTTGTTATTGAGCGTCATTGAAAAGGCCATAGCCACCGGTGAACCACAGGTTTGTGTTACTACGTCAACAGGAACCAATAAAGAAGGTGAGAAAGTAGCAGAATGTTTGATAACCTGGTCGTTTAAGAGCCGGCAATCGTGAAATCCCGCCAGGTCGGGACAGGCAGGCAAACGGCAGTCGGCAATCGGCAATGAATTTCAGGCGGCGCAGGATCGGCCATATTTTCAAAATTCGCGAGCTATTCACCATTGACCATTGACCATTCACGCATTCAGCATTGACCATTCACGTTAAAAACTTATATAAATGAAGATCGCTTTTCACGGTGCTGCACGTACCGTTACCGGTTCAAAGCATTTGCTTACTTTGAACAACGGTCGCAAGTATTTACTCGACTGTGGCATGTTTCAGGGGCTGGGCCAGGCTACCAGTGGTTTGAACAGGAACTGGGGCTTTAATCCGGCGGAGGTCGATCATCTTATTTTATCGCACGCACATATTGATCACAGTGGATTGATTCCCAAGCTCACCAAAGATGGGTTTTCGGGGAGTATCTTTTGTACCCCGGCAACCAAAGAGCTGACGGAAATACTGCTGATAGATTCGGCCGAAATACAGGAAGATGATGTGAAATATGCTAACAAAAAAAGAGCTGCAGAACGGCAACCCTATCTACATCCATTGTATACGGTAGCCGATGCGGAAGAAGCGTTACAATATATGCGTGCTGTTGAGTATGGCCAATGGCATGCGATCGATGAGTTTGTGGAGTTGATGTATACCGATGCCGGTCATATTATTGGCAGCGCCGTTGTAAACCTGAAAGTAAAAGAGAATGGAAAGGTGACCCGCATTACTTTCAGTGGCGATGTTGGCCGTTACCGGGATGTTATCTTACGCTCACCCGATGTTTTTCCGCAGGCAGATTATATTATTCTTGAATCAACGTACGGCAACAGCCTGCATGAACTGAATGTTACTACACCAGATCAATTGCTAAACTGGATAGAAAAGACCTGCCTGCAGAAAAAAGGCAAGCTGATCATACCGGCGTTCAGCGTGGGGCGCACACAGGAATTGTTATATCATTTGAATCAACTGGAGCTGGAGCGCCGCCTGCCCGACCTGGATTATTTTGTAGATAGTCCGTTGAGCGTAAGAACTACCGAACTGGTTAAACGATATCCCACTTACTTTAATAAAAACATTCAAAAGGTGCTGGAGTCAGATTCCGATCCGTTTGCATTCAAAGGATTGCGATTTGTAAAAACAGTTCAGGAATCGAAGCTGCTGAACTTTCGCAACGAACCCTGTGTGATCATCTCCGCAAGTGGCATGGCCGAAGCGGGCCGGGTTAAACACCATGTCAGCAATAATATTGAAAACAGCCGAAACACCATATTAATGACCGGTTATTGCGAACCGGATTCGTTAGGCGGCCGGTTATTATCGGGCAGAAAAGAAGTATCCATTTTTGGCGTTTTGCACGAAGTACATGCTGAAGTGGACGCTATTCATAGCATGAGCGCCCATGGTGATTATGAAGACCTAAGCCAGTTCCTGGCCTGTCAGGATCCCCGGCAGGTAAAACGATTGTTCCTGGTTCATGGTGAGTATAATGTGCAACAGCAATTCCGGGAGCGGTTAATTAAAAAGGGATTTACCGATGTGGAAATACCCGAGGTGCATTATGAGATTGGTTTGACTTAGTTGTTAAGGTTGAAAGAGTTGATAAAGTTGATAGAGTTGATAAAGGTAGGCGAGTTGGTAAGTGTTATTCTAATTCCTCATTTCTCTGTTTTTCATTATTCATTTTATATTACCCCCTTTAGGGGGTGAGGGGGTGGGTAAACAAAAAACCGCCTCACGGGGCGGTTTTTTAATTCGATAATCTTTGGGTAGTCTCTAAGTAAATTTTAATTCATCTATAGGTCCAGATTTTATTGGGTCTTCTTTCAGATAATGGATTTTAGTTGCTTGGACTTTTCATCGGATCGGATCGTTTAGGGTTTTTTCTCGAGGAGATTTTCTTGGTTTTCATGGATTGTTGGACAAAACGGGTTCTTGGTTTTTCTGGAATCTCAGGCTCCGTGACGCCTTTGAATTGGATTTCGCCCTTTTCGGGTCTTTTGGTTTTTAACAGGATCTTGATCAGAAACAAAGATGGCTATTCTTTCCCCCTGGTTCAACTTTATTCGACTAATAAGGTAAAACCTTCGATCATTAGGTGAAAACCCCGGGTAATTGCATTAAATATGTAATATGTGTACAGTATACTCTTATGGGGCCGGTGGGTAAATACTATATAAAAAAGGAATCCCGCCAAAAGGCGGGATTCCTTTTAATGAAATCCGTATCATGAGCAGGCTGGAGATTTTTGATAACACTAGTTTTCATAGCGTATGGATTCCACTTTTTTCTTCCGTTTCAGGGATAGGGTTTATTATTGATAACCGTCACAATAAATAGATCACACAGTATATTAAGTGTTCTGCGTTTAGTGTTTTTTGCTGTAACAAAGATGGTTACGAAGGCCGGCAAAGAGAAAATTATTAGCTCTTTGGGGTAATTATGCCGGTAAACAGAAAGAAAGGTTCGATGAAGATCAGATAATGTTTAAACGCTTTAAAACGTCCGCCTTATGGGCTTTGCTTACCGGGATCTCGTTCCCTTTGATAAACAGGTCGTTTTCGCGGATATCGTCTATCTTATTGATATTTATTATGTAAGAGCGGTGAACCTTAATAAAACACTGCCGGTTCACTTTTTCTTCGAGGTTCTTGATGGTATTATGGGTAATATACTTTTTATCGAACGTTACAAACTTAACGTAGTCGCCCATGCTTTCAATGAATAGTATATCATCATTGTTTAACCGAACCAGCTTGCCGTCGCATTTAATGAAGATATGATCGGTTGCGGTGCTGCTAATATTATTTTCACCCGCTGCTGTGGTTAGTTTATTAAGCGCTTCCTGGAAACGTTGATAGGTGAAAGGCTTTTTCAGAAAGTCAGTGACATTGTATTCGAAAGCGTTATACGCATATTCCTCTTTGGAAGTAGTAAGAATTACTTTAGGATAATAGGCCAGTTGATCGAGCAGATCGAACCCGGTTGCGCCGGGCATTTCCACATCCAGAAACAATATGTCAACGGAATTTTTATTCAGGTAATCAAGCGCCTGTTCTACATTGGTAAAATGTCCTTTCACTTGTAACACCCCACTTTTTTCGCAGCATTTTGCCAAATAATCAGCGGCTACCTGCAAATCCTCAACTATGACACAGGTCCATTTCATAAAAAATTGGAATTGAATTCTTTCAACTTATTGTACTCCGACGCTATCAGCTCTTTACTCTCTGCTAATGTAATTACAATTTGTTGATATTCTGTTTTTAAATCATTCGAAGCGTTTGCTTTTTGGCAAATATTTTCAAATTCCATGCAAATATGTTGCACCAACGGCAAACCAACAAACCCAAACGTTGGTTTGATTTTATGTATTGCCCTTTTTAGTTCCAATAAATTATTTGTTTCGAAAGCGATTCTAATTGAATTATAATCTTCGTCAAAATGGGCGAGGGTCGTGCTAAAGATCTCTTCTATATACTGGTAATCATCTTCATACAGGCTATAAAGATAAT
>DASUVL010000816.1:0-5215 GCA_036379015.1 Niastella sp. | reverse complement strand
CACAGAAACTTCCCCGTATAACTCGCCTTTACCTTCTTCAATCCTTCGGGTATACCGGCATATACGATCTGGCCGCCGCCATCCCCGGCTTCAGGGCCCAGGTCTATGATCCAGTCGGCACTTTTGATAACGTCGGTATTGTGTTCGATCACTAAAATAGAATGTCCCTGTTCAATAAGCGCATTGAAAGAGGTCAGCAGCTTTTTTATATCGTGAAAATGTAAGCCAGTAGTGGGTTCATCGAAGATGAATAAAATATGCCCCTGTCCACGGCCCTTACCCAGGAAAGATGCCAGCTTTACCCGTTGCGCTTCACCACCCGAAAGCGTATCTGAAGACTGGCCGAGTTTTACATACCCCAACCCCACATCGCTCAGGGGTTTTATCTTATTAATGATATCTTTTTCATCCTTAAAAAATTCCAGTGCTTCATCCACACTCAATTCCAGCACCTCGTACACGTTCTTTTCTTTATAGGTAACTTCCAGCACTTCTTCTTTAAACTTCTTTCCGCCACATACTTCGCAGGTAAGGTGAACATCGGCCAGGAACTGCATTTCAACAATTTGTTCGCCTTCCCCTTTACAGGTATCGCAGCGGCCACCATCAACATTAAACGAAAAGTGTTTGGGTTGAAATGCACGCATTTTGCTCAGCGGTTGTTTTGAAAAAAGGTCCCGCACTTCATCCCATGCTTTAATATAAGTTACCGGATTACTGCGCGATGATTTACCGATCGGGTTCTGATCTACCATTTCGATCTGTGATATATAATCAATATCGCCGGTAACGGCTTTGTGCAGCCCGGTTTTATCAACCGGTTCGCCCTTCAGTTTTTTAAGCGCCGGGTACAGGATCTGTTTAACCAGGGTGGTTTTACCGCTGCCGCTTACGCCGCTTACCACACACATCAGGTTCAATGGGAATGTTACGTCCACATTTTTAAGATTGTTCTGCCTGGCTCCTTCAATACTTACCGATCGGTTCCATTTACGAACGGTGCGCGGCGCCTCAATTTTCAGGTCGCCCCGCAGGTACTTACCCGTAAGGCTTTTTTCGTTTTTAATAATACCATTATAATCGCCCTGGGCTACCACTTCACCCCCGAGGTGCGAAGCCAGCGGTCCCATGTCGATGATATAATCGGCTTGCCGCATCATCATTTCATCGTGCTCAACTACTACTACCGTATTGCCCAGATCGCGCAGCTCTTTTAGTACCCGAATCAGCCGTTCGGTATCGCGCGAATGCAAACCAATTGACGGTTCATCGAGTATATATAACGAATTGGTCAAATTGCTGCCCAGCGACCTGGTCAATTGTATACGCTGGCTTTCGCCACCACTTAATGAATTGGCCAGCCGGTTAAGCGTAAGATATCCCAGTCCCACATCGAGCAGGGTTTTTAACCGGTGGTCAATTTCAATCAAAATACGTTTCCCTACCTGTTTGTCGTATTCGCTCAATTCCAACGAAGCAAACCAGGGGGTTAGCTCAGTGATCGGCATTTCGCAAAGCTCACCGATGTGCTTACCGCTCACCTTTACATACAACGCCTCTTTGCGTAGGCGATACCCATCACAATCGGGACATTGTGTTCTACCCCGGTAGCGTGATAGTAGTACGCGGTACTGCACCTTATACAGGTTCTGCTCTACTTCCTTAAAAAACGAGTCAATGCCGTTTACAAATTCATTGCCTTCCCACAGTATTTTGTATTGTTCTTTGGTAAGGTCAATAATGGCCTTATGCACGGGGAAATTAAACTTGCGGGCGCCCCGGATGAACTGGTCTTTCCACAAACCCAGCTTTTCCCCCTTCCAGGGGGCAACAGCGCCTTCATATACGCTTAATCGTTTATCGGGAATAACCAGGTCTTCATCAATACCCAGCACCTGGCTGAACCCCTCACAGGTTGGGCAGGCGCCAAACGGGTTATTAAAGGAGAATAAATTAGGTACGGGTTCTTCAAACTGC
The DNA here is from genome assembly GCA_036379015.1 of Niastella sp. GTDB lineage: Bacteria > Bacteroidota > Bacteroidia > Chitinophagales > Chitinophagaceae > Niastella. The sequence goes on along the minus strand of DASUVL010000816.1, from coordinate 3,238 downwards.
ATTCCGTCGAGCTCGAAGCGGTTGCTGAAATGCAATTTTTTGGTGGCGCCATTCACTTCCAACATCAATTCGCCTTCGCCTTCGTAAAAAGCGGTGCCAATTGAATCGGCCATACGATGCCGGTCGTCATCATCAAATGCTTTTACCACGAGCCGGTCAACCAGCACATACGTATCACCGGTGAGCTTTGGTACAGCACCGGTTTTTTGATTGGCTGTTTCGATCAGTTCTTCTATCCGTAATATTTCACCGTTGTATAAACGGGAGAAGCCCTTTTGCATCAGGATGTTCAGTTCTTCCAGCGGCTTTCGGTTTTTGTGCTGTTTAAAGGGGATCAGAATAAGCACCTTATCGCCAGACTGCTGGTTAGCAATAGCGGCTATAACGTCGTTAACGTCGTCTTTTTTCACTTCGCGTCCCGAAACGGGAGAAATGGTTTTTCCAGTGCGTGCGTATAACAAACGCAAGTAATCGTAAATTTCCGTCATGCTGCCCACGGTAGACCGCGGAGTGCGGGTAATTACCTTTTGCTCAATGGCAATTGCAGGACATAACCCCTTTATGTAATCCACATCGGGTTTTACCATCCGGGCCATGAACTGGCGGGCATAGGCGCTTAAACTTTCTGCATACCGGCGCTGGCCTTCAGCGAATAACGTATCTATGGTAAGCGAAGATTTCCCCGAACCCGATACACCGGTCACCACTATCAGCTTATTACGCGGAATTTCTACTGATATATTTTTCAGGTTATGTACCCTTGCCCCTTTGATATATATACTATCAGAAGTTTTAGGCATAGTGCTTGCTAACGTATTAGCCTTCGTTGTTACTGCCATATGATTAAAGTGTACAAATTTATTGTATAACAAGGCTATTAATAAATAGTTTCTTTAGAGGTTATTGGGTAAAAAAATCTAAAAATTGCTTAAAGTTTGCTTTTTTCGAAAAAGTCTCTATCTTTAGTTGGTAATTTGTACAACGAAAACAAACACTATCGCCTATCGCACGGACACTTCTACTCAGAAAAACCATTCAATAATTAGAAATCCATTTAATAAATATCCTATCACCTTCAAAACCCGTAGAAGTTATGAGTTCACTACGTAAAAAGACCGATCATGAGTTAATCCAGGACTTCCAGGATGGAGACTTGTATGCTCTTGAAACGCTCATTCTCCGCCACAAGGAAAAAATGTACACTTCAATTTTGTTTCTTGTGAAGGACAAATATCTAGCCGAAGATATTTTCCAGGATGTACTTATCAAGATCATCGACACTATTCGTGGAGGCCGGTACACCGAGGAAGGAAAGTTTCTTCCCTGGGCAATGCGTATTGCTCACAACCTGTGTGTTGACCACTTCCGTAAAGTTAAACGTACCCCTGCAATCAAAACCAGCGACGACAGGGATATATTTGAAGTGATTAATTTCACAGAGGACGGTGCTGATCAAAAAATGATGAAACGCCAAAGTTACGACCGCGTTCGTCAAATGCTTGATCTGTTACCAGATGATCAGCGCGAAGTGATTATTCTACGTCATTATGCCGATCTGAGCTTTAAAGAGATCGCGGCACTGACCAATTGCAGCATTAACACTGCATTAGGCAGAATGCGTTACGGCCTGATTAACCTACGCAAAATGATGTTACAGAAAAAGATCGCTTTGTAGTTTTTTTACTTTAGTATGGGTACTTACAGAAAATTTAACAGCCTTTCTGAAAAGGGAACGGAACAAGCTAGTTAGATTTGCAGAAGAAGAATTGAGAAAGTAAAAAATATTGTCATTCTGGCCCTCCATCCGGGCCTATTTTTCCTGAATTGCTTGCTTGCCGGAAGGCTGGAACAGAATGACGCCTAATTAAACACCTTGCTCAGGCTGAGCAAGGTGTTTTTGTTTTATATGGGAGATTGAGGTGAGCTCTTTTACAATATATTGATTTCAAATAAAGTATATTAATCTGCCAGTTCTTATGAATACAAATAAACAAATAAAGGCTTACGACATTATGCTTCAATCGCATATTGACAAAAAGGACTTCGTAAATATTAATCGAACTTTTAATGGGGAGGAAGAACGTATTGGAGGTTTCATTTTGTCGATGTCAAAGGATTTCTTATTAATTCAGGTTGACAATGAACTCTCGTTTAACGGCTATGCAATTATTAGAAAAGATCAGCTTGACAGTTTGCGCTGTAACAAATATGACAAAACCATAAAGAAGATTTACAAAGGTGAAGGCTTGTTAAAAAATGGTTATGGAATTGATAAAAACATTTCACTGAAAAGTTGGCAAGCCATCTTTAGCGATCTTAAAAAATTTGACTACCACGTTATCATAGAGTGTGAAGACAGGGAAGAATCTACATTTGATATTGGGCCAATTAAAAAAGCGCTCAAAGGAAGTGTAAGCATTCAGTATTATGACCCAACCGGGCAATTAGAAAACAAGCTGACGCCTTTAAAATATTCAGACATAACCAAGGTGCAATTTGGTGACCACTATTCTATGACTTATAGAAAATATTTAAAGCCAACCAAAAAGGAGAAATAAAGGATCTATAATAGACAGTTGCCCATCGGCAAAGCAAATTTGCCCCCCAACAACGCAGATTATAGGGCTTGTTACGTGTTTTACTCCCCATGTTGACCTGCAACAACCCATTGCTGATCTGCAACGACCCATTGTTGGCCTGGAATCCTGTCAGGTTTTGTGATTTACATGCAAAAGAGGGCTTTCGAAAGCCCGCAGATCGTAATGATAAAGGAGTTTGATATTCAATTCACTTAAGCCCCATAAGAAACAACAAACCCCGAGATGAAACTCGAGGTTTGTTTATAATAATAGTTGAACTATAAGCCTGTAATATCTATTTGGCTGCCGTTTGCTGTCCCTTCTTATACGCATCAATCCCACATTCCAGCCACTGCGCAAACTCCTTGGCACTAGGCGTATACCCTTTCGTTTTTGTCAACACTTTCTCATCGGGACTTATAATAGCATATTGCGGTTGTGCAACGGCATCAAAATTCTCCGATTGAAAAGTAGCCCATTTATCCCCTACCGTGATGATCTTTTTTTGTGTACCGGTTTTGGTGGTAAAATCAACCTGCTGCGTGGCCGGCAATGCCCTTTTCTCATCCACGTAAAGCGATACAATAATAAATTTATCCCTTATCAATGCATTTACCTGTTCATTGGGCCAAACATTCTCTTCCATGCGGCGACAGTTC
>DASUVL010000815.1:0-6114 GCA_036379015.1 Niastella sp. | reverse complement strand
TGCTTTTTTTACCTGTTTTATTCCGGTTATGTCTACCAGCATATTAATGGCCCCTGTCATGTTTCCCTGGTCATCATAAACAGGTTGTGGATGTGGTGCTACATCACGGAGAGATCCATCAGGCCGTATCACTATAATTTCTTCTCCATGTACAGGTCGCTTTTCTCGTAAACATACAGCCATGGGGCAACTGTCCAGGGGTAAAGGTGATCCATCTGCATTAAGGATCCTGAAGGAACCACACCAAAGGTCCTTGCCAATTTCAGGTTCTCTGCCCCAAAGCTCAACAGCCGCCTTGTTATACAGCGTTATCCTCCCTTCCGTATCGGTCGTATACAGCGGTGTTGGCAAAGTTTCTATTAGTGTTCGATAACGCAATTCGCTACCTTCAATAGCTTTGGTTAATTTTTTATGTTCGGTAATGTCAACGGTAAAACAGCGGGTATGCACAAACTTGCCGTCTTCCCAAAAAACACTGGAACTGATATGAACGGTCTTTATAGCGCCATCCTTACAATATAATTCAGATTCATACTGGCTGAGGATTTCTTTACAACTTAACTTATAAAGTATCTCCTCAATTTTTTTACGATCCACATGGAATTCTGCAATGTGGTGACCAATATATTCTTCTTTATTATAACCCAGCATATCCAGTTCCGCCCTGTTAGCCCATTTAATAATTCCATTTTCATCTACCCAATGAAGACCGATATTAGCATTTTCGACATAATCCTGCAACGCTGCTAATTTGCGCTGTATATCCTTTTCTGTTTTCTTTTTTTCTGTAATATCATAGAAACAGTTGATCATGCCAACCTGAATACCATCAGTATCCGTAATTGGCGTAATATTTACCAGAACATGTACACGAGACTGGTCAGGTCGTTCAATAACCACTTCCATATTTTTTCGGGGAAGGCCGTCTTTAAGGCATGCAGCCACCGGTGTTTGGTCATGGGGCAAATAGGTTCCATCGGGATAGTACAATTTCCAGGCGCCGCAAAAACGCTCATCACTGTCCCCCAAAACCGGCCGCCTTCCCCATAAATGCACCGCCTGTTCATTATACTTTTGAATGATCCCAGACATATCGCATACATATACCGCTTCAGGTATAAGATTCAGCAGATTACTTTCCCGCAGATACTCTGAAGATAATCTGTGATTTACAGAATCGGGAACAGCGTCTGAAATCCCCATTTCGTGACCCATGTTTTGTAATTAAAAGATGAAGTTACCAAATAACGACTGACAATTTAAGACGCAGTAGTTAAAATAACCCTATGAAGGTCATTATTATAGCAATTTTAATAACACTTATGCTGGCATGATTTTTTTAATAGCCATTGATCTGATACAATTTCGGTTATGAATACAGGATCTGTTTGGATTATTGATAGTGATGACGACGACAAGGAAATGGTACAGCAGGTATGGAAGGAATTACATTTAACGAATGAGTTGAAATTTTTGGATAGTGCAGAAGAAACAATGAGTGTGCTTGCCAACATCGAAACGGCGCCTTTCATTATAATATGCGAATTAAATCTTCCCAAAATAAATGGATTTGATCTGCGTGAAAAAATGCTGGCGACGCACTCAAAAAAATTCCAAAGTGTTCCCTTCATTTTTTGGGCCACCCAGGCTTCGGAAGAGCAGATCACCCGGGCCTTTAACCTGTCTGTACATGGTTTCTTTATAAAGGAATCACGGTTTGAAGAATTAAAAATGACTTTCTCCAATATCCTGAATTATTGGCTTAGAAGCAAAATGCCATCTAAAACCAAATAAACGGATATCCAAAACATAGAAATGTGCCCCGCCAAGGCGGGGCACATTTTATATAGAATTATATTTCAGTAGCCGGACGTGGGAACTGTGGCCACACATCATCCCCGGCCCTGTCGATGGGCAGTTCGCTCAAACGGTTATACCTACGCATGTCGACCCAGCGATGACCTTCGCCAAACAAAGAATAACGCCGTTGCTTTAAAATTTCTGTTATAAGGCTGTTCAGGTCCGTTGCGCCGGTATAATTCCCCAAAGAAGCCGCATTGCGAATTTTATTGATGGCCGTTACGGCGTTCGTCGAATTATTTAACTGCGCCTGCACTTCAGCGTATATCAGTATTAATTCCTCATTGCGGATGATAGGGATCGGAGCAACATTGGTTTTATACACAAAAAAATCATAGTCGCTCGACAAATTATCCTGCACGGCGGTAGTAGTACGCTTTGGCGCTTTAGACAACCTGGTATCACCGGCTTCTGCATTTGTTATAAAAGATGGTTGCACTACACGGGCCTCAGCCGCCGGTGAATTAGCCGGAACAAATACGGGGTTTAAGAGGTCGCCGCCTGCTGTTGAAAAAAGATAATATACCCCATCTGTAAGGCTTCCATTTAAATCATAAAAAGACTCTGTAAGTGCCGTATTAGCAAGGTTCCAGTCTTTACGATAAATAGCTACTCGCGCTGCGAGCGCACGATTGAATTTTAAAAATTCACTGGCTTTTTTACTGTAAAGGGTAGTTGAAAACGGCAGATCTGCCCCATTACCCTTTAAATCAACACTGGCTTCATTCAGCAAACTCTGTATAGCATTCAACGACTCATCTTTTGAAAGAAAAGCACCTAAATTGTCGGGATCCGAAACATCGACCCGGATACCATTTTCATATTGCTGATTGAGCACCAACAGTAATTCGTGCGCCTTTACAGTTTTGGCATAAGCGATACCGGCTTTTCGTTGTTCATCACTGATAGTTGCCTTTGTATTTTGTAATGCTGCAATAAGAATATTTGTATTCTTTACAACACGATACCTCGCATTGAATGGATTCGTTGTATAAAAAGTATTGTTGTCAAGTACAGAACTTCCTTTACCCAGCAGGTCGGAGGTTAACCGGGGGTCGGAAGTAGAAAAACGGTAATATTCTCTGCCGACCACACTAATCGCATCCCAATAATTATTTAAGGTATTTCTCATACCAGCCTCAGCGCCAGTTACCAGGTTTTGTATTTCGCCTAATGAGGCATTTTGAACAATACCGCTCGTACTGGGATTATTGGGATCCAGGATCGGATCAACCGTGCAGGACGACCACGCTAAGGCTATTAATAAGTATATTCCAGACAGGGGAATAAACCGGTATAGTTTGTTTTTAAATTTCATAACCAACTTTTAAGCGTTGACTGATTAAAAAGTAACTGATACATTAAAATGAAAACTCTTTGCCGATGGAAACGGTGTTACTTCCACATTACTGGAAATAGCATTTATTCCGAAGTTGGATACTTCAGGATCGTAACTGGGATAATCGAAAACGTTGATCAGGTTCCTTCCCGAAAAACCAACTTTTACCTTTGCAGCATCTTTAAACAAATTTCCGGGCAATGTATAGTTTATCCCAATTTCGCGAACCCTGAAATAAGTTGCATCCTGTATCCAGGGACGTGCGGTAACGCCCAAAATAGAGAGGCGATAGTTCCCATTTGTTAGCTGCCCTTTGGGGTCCATCCCTTTATCATCAAAATCGTACGATGTACCCAAAATATCACTAAGCAAAGTGGTCAGGTTAACATTGTCGCCCCCTTTCTTCCAATGCATTAAAACAGTTAATTCAAAACTTTTCCAGGTAACATTGTTTGAGAAGGAAAGGTTGAAATCGGGTTCTGCATTACCATGAACGGCCAGTTTAGTGACCGGGTCAATTTTATCAACTGCAGGGTCGCCAATGCCCACCAACTGGGTAGCGCTTTTGCCTTCTTCGATCCGGTAAGTTCCCAAAGTAGCGCCAAATCCGCCAACATTAAATGCCGGCACGTCGAGCCTGGTAACTTTCGACTTGTTTTTCCACCAGTTTACCTGCATATTCCACCTCCAGTCCTTATTGATCACCGGAACAGCGTTTAAACTAATTTCAACGCCTTTATTTTGAATGGCGGCTACATTTTTCCATGAGTTGGTGAAACCTGCCGAACCGGCTGTTATCACTTTTAATATAAGGTCCTCTACATCTTTTTTATACCAGGTAAACTCTAATCCAACACGTTCATTCAGAATACCGACATCCAATCCAAGTTCCAGTTCTTTTTGTCTTTCCGGCGAAAGGGTTTCTCCTCCCCTGTTTAGATCTACGACAGACCCGGTGGTGCCATTAAAATTAATAGGCACCAAAGAGGTATAAATAGCGCCAAAGGGTGCAAAGTTGCCCGATTCGCCATAGGCTCCACGCAATTTCAACTGACTGAATGTATTCAATGAGGTCAATGAAAGAATATTAAAGGCCAAAGAAGCTTTTGGATAATAGTATAATTTATCCGCATCTCCATTACGGCTCGATTTATCACCCCTTAAACCAAGGGTGGCAATTACTTTATCCTGGAAATTAAACTCCTCCTGTACAAAAAAGCCACGGTCTTTTGAAATGTTTTTATTCTGCTCGGCCTGCAACGAACCTGCCTGATCGATGCTGGTTTGTGTACCGATCAGTTGTGTGGCGGTATTCACTACCGTATTGAGGTTTACATTAAAAGCATTGATACCTGCCTGGGTGATAAATTCCATGCCATTGCCTGGTTTAAAATTATATACAGCAAGTCCGGAAATGTTTGAATTGCGGGTAATCGTTGTGCCATAAATTAATGCGCCGTTGGTGCCATTTCCATCTTTTTGAAACTGCAGCAATGCCGGGAATACGGCCGTTGTATTAAGCGTATAATTATCAATACCACCCAACGCAATCAATCTAACATCGTGTTTTTCTGTATTTATCAATTTAAAAGTGGCCCTTCCACCCAGCATGATCCGGTTTACTTTTTCATTATTGGTCATCAGATCGCGGGTTTGTATAAAGTTAGAAGGCGCCAGGGGGTTATTGGGATAGTTGCCATTTGCATCCGGATACAAATTAACCCAGGATGGTGTAGATACATATGATACGCCTAATGTGGTAGTGGTATTGTCGTTATTGAAAAACCCCCGGTCTGCACTTGATTCTACGTAATTGGCGTTAAGAGCCATATCAAGAAATGAAGTAACCTTTTGATCGAGATTCAGCCGGAAAGAAGTTTTCCGGTAACCGGTTTGTTTTACAATTCCTTCATCATCTTTATAAGTTAAGCCGGCATAATAGGATGTTTTGTCATTTCCGCCGCTTACCGTTAACCGGGTATTGCTCATAAAACCCTTGTTGCCGTATAATTCATCTTCGTAGTCATAGATCTTTCCGCCATTCGCATTAAAAACGGCAATACCGTTGGCCCCGTAAGCAGCCCGCACCTTGGCAGTATCCCAGGTTCGTTGCCCCAGTTTATTCAATTGCATTTGCCAGCCGATCGATTGGCCAATTTCAATTTTCGGCTTACCGGTCTTTCCTTTCTTGGTAGTAATAATAATTACACCGGCTGCCGCTCTTGCGCCATAGATGGCAGCAGTAGAGGCGCCTTTCAGTATTTCAATACGATCTATGTCTTCAGGATCAAGGTCGGCCACCCGGTTACTCGGATTATCCTGGAATTCGGTACTTCCCTGCCCTGCCGCCTTTGATATAGAATTCAGTCCGGCCTGAATGGAAGAGTTATCATAATACACCCCATCTACTATAAACAGCGGTTGAGAGTTGCCCACCAGGGAGGTGATACCGCGTAATTTTACTGAAATACCACCACCCGGTGCCCCGGAATTTGCCGAAACAATGGCCCCGGGGAACTTGCCATAGAGCGCTGCGTCTACAGTTGGTTGTGGTGTTGTACCAACGAGTTGCTTTGCCGAAATAGTGCCCACAGCATGGGCAAGATTACTGCGCTTGGTAGAAGAAGCCAGACCGGTAACCACAATTTCTTCCAGGTGTCCTACATCTTCCTGTAGCCTTACAACAAGACCCGATAAATTGCTGCTCACAGCTACCATGGAAGTTTTAAAACCTAAGTAGGAAATTTCCAGTTCACCGCCTTTACCCGGGAGGGTTAGGCTAAATTTACCAATGGAGTCTGTAGTTGTACCCAGATTGGCGTTTTTAAGTTTAACGGAAGCGAATTGTACAGGATTACTTTTACTATCCAAAACGGTACCCGACACGTTTACCTGCGCCAATACCCATACAGGCG
>DASUVL010000814.1:0-3811 GCA_036379015.1 Niastella sp. | reverse complement strand
GTAAAGCAGACACTTTTTTTGTTGGCAGCTCTAATGATGCAGGAGATCTTGATGCGTCTCACCGGGGTGGATCACCTGGTTTTATTTCGATTGGAGAGGATGGGTCTTTGCTCATCCCGGATTATGCGGGTAACAGCATGTTCAATACATTGGGCAATTTTATAACAAACCCCAAAGCAGGTCTTGTGTTTCCAGATTTTGACAACAATAGAACTTTACAACTTACCGGCTCTGTGGAGATTTTGTGGGACCATGACGATCCACAATCGCAAAGCGGCGGAACAGGGCGGTTTTGGAAATTTTATCCCAATGGGTGGATCCTGCTGGAAAACATGAAAGGTTATGATTGGAATTTTATTGAATATTCTCCATTCAATCCAAAAACAACATAATATCATCATCCAAAAAATAACAGAAGCCAGTAATATTGTCACCTTCTTTCTGAAAAGAGCCGATAGATTTGCTTTATAAAACCTGATATAATGGAAGATAATTTTTTTATGCAACGGTGCCTTCAGCTTGCAGCAGACGCAAAAAGAAATGGAAAAACAGCTGTAGGCTCTATGGTGGTAAAAGGTAACCTTGTTGTAGCAGAAGGAACTGAAGGAGACGCCAGCCTTCCCCAAATATTAGGTCATGCAGAAATCATTGCCATTGTAGAAGCAATTAAAAAATTAGGCACCAAAGATTTACGTAATTGTGTACTATATACAACTGTTGAGCCCTGTTTTATGTGCAGCTTTGTGATCAGGGAAACCGGAATTGCCAGAGTTGTTTTTGGTGCAAGGGCAGGCGAAATTGGCGGGGTTTATGCTGATTTCCCATTGTTAAGTACAACTGCTATTTCAAGATGGCAAACCCCGGTTCAATTGGATGGTGGACTTTTTGAGCAAGAATGTCTTCAGCTTCTGCAAAAAGCAAAAGATTAAAAATTTATATTGATAGATGGCTCCCTTTGTTTGGTAACCAATTCTTTATTTTTTCAGATACGGCAACGGAATATTGGAAAAAAACGTCTTGAAGCCTACGGGGCACCCTCCCTAGCCTACTTCACCCCCGGCATTTTACCGTTTAAATCGTTTTCACCCTGGATTAACTTGGTTCCTAATGGCCGGGAACCCGCTCCATTTTATATTGGGAAATGATAGATATTCCGGAGATATCCCTGATATATCCCGGATATGACTCCCAGATATCAGCCCTCTTTTTAAAGCCGGAATATCTCTGGAATAGTACTATAACACTATTTGGTTGTTTCTATAATATGTATTCATTCCAGGCAATGTTTACATATTCATTCACCATTAAACCAATACATATGGCACAGTTAGATGGCATGATCCAGTTCACGGGATCTCTGCAAAACCTCAGTGCATACAAAATGCGGGGTTCAGACAAGATCATACTTCGTAAAAAAGGAGGTCCCACCAAAAAGCAGGTAAAGCATTCACCTAATTTTGAAAAGACCCGCCGTAACAACAAGGAATTTGGCGGAAGGGCTCAAGCAGCCGCCATTATCAAAAGTAATTTGCACCCCCTGCTATTTCTTGCTGATCATAATATTACGGGGCCGCTCAATGCCCTGCTGAAACCCATTCAGGCAATGGACGCCGAAAGCGAATGGGGCAGGCGGAATATTCTTTTAACAAAGCAACCGCGGTTATTGGAAGGGTTTATCTTGAACAAGCGATATCTTTTCGACTCCATTGTAAGAACACCGGTTACCTGCAGCGTTCAACCGGAACGCATACTGATTGACATCCCGGCGCTTTTGCCCAATATCAATTTTATTGTGCCGGGTAATTATTCCTGGTACCAGTTTATTGCCGTGGCCGGACAGGTACCTGATATGTATTATACCGAGCATGGATATATGACTAAAGATAGAAATACTTATGGTTGGGAGTTCAACCATACCGACTGGTTGCCGGTTAATATACCCGCCCCTGGCGGCAAACTGATAATACCTGGAATGCCCCCGGATAAGCCAGCTGACTGCTGTATTATGGTAGCGATAGGTATTTCCTTTGGTCAAATGCAGGGCGATACCATAGAGCCGGTGAAATATATTGGCGGGGCAAAAGTGTTAATGGTGGTGTGAGGCAAATGCTGGAACAGGAAGAGATTGCTGACGCTATCGAAATTATGAAAGCATTTATTGAAGGACTGGGTCAATGGCACCATTAAAGTATAACTATCTTTGTCGCATGTTTGACTTTCGACTAAAAGTATTTTATACGGTTGCCAGGCGACTGAACTTCACTAAAGCGGCTGAAGAATTGTTTATCACGCAACCTGCAGTAACAAAACATATTCACGAAATAGAAACCTACTATAAGACCCAGTTATTTCAACGGAACGGCACCAAAATAAAGCTGACACCGGCCGGTACTACTTTACTGGAACATGCCGAACAACTTTTTAATGTTTACAGGAATATAGAATTTGACCTGGCTGCCATCAACGAAAATGTAAAGGGTAACATCAGAATTGGCGCCAGCACCACGGTAGCGCAGTACGTGCTTCCTAAATATTTGGCGTCTTTCAAACAAAAGTTTCCGGATATAAAAATTGATTTAACTACTAATAATACCGAGCATATTGAAAATGCACTTATTGCCAACAAGATTGACTTTGGTATTATAGAAGGACAATCAAAGCGGCCGCAGCTCAAATATGCCACATTTCTGAAAGACGAAATAGTATTATGTACAAGAACAGGCAATCCATTCATTAAAAAACAATCCCTTTCTCTGGCATCGCTAAAAGACCTGCCTTTGCTGATACGTGAACATGGGTCGGGTTCACAGGAAGTGATAGTAGCAGCCTTAAAGAAGGCAGGTATAAAAGTGTCACAATTAAAAATCGAGATGGTGCTGGAAGGAACAGAAAGTATAAAAACATATCTGTCCAGTTCCGATTGCTTTGCATTTCTTTCCATACACTCTGTTTTAAAAGAATTAAAGAGTAATGAACTAACCATTATCGATATCAAAGAACTAAGCATAGAGCGCGCTTTCTATTTTGTAAAACAGCAGGGCGATAATCAGCACCTGCCGGCCTTGTTTATGAAATTCATATCCTCTGATAACTTTAAGTTATAGGACATTATATCTAGTCATTTCATTTGGGTTCAACCGTTTTTAACCTTTGCGCCTGGAATAAAACAATAGCGCAACATGGAAACGGACAATATTACCACGAATGGAGCAAGGAAATTTTTAGACAAAAGCCTCGCCCGAACGATATTCAGTCGGGCGGGCATTACTACCCGGGAACTGATCTTTTTATTAGCTGTGGTATTTTGTGCCTCCCCGCTGATGTCGCCACCCATGGCTTTATTACTGGGATTGATCATCGCCCAATGTATAGGACATCCTTACCAGCATTTGAATCATAAAGCCACGCCTTTTTTATTACAGTTATCGGTAGTTGGATTGGGATTCAGGATGAATGTAACTACGGCATTACACGCAGGAAAAGAGAACCTTGTATTGACCATCGCATCTATTTTCGGAACATTGGTCATTGGGTGTTTGATCGGTCGTCTTTTTAAAACAAACAATAAAACATCTTATCTTATAGCAGCAGGAACGGCGATATGTGGGGGCAGCGCCATTGCCGCGTTATCACCAGTAATAAAAGCAGAAGGTAAGCAGATAAGTATTGCATTAGGTACTACATTCATTCTAAATGCCCTTGCATTGGTATTGTTTCCTTTAATTGGAAGCAATTTAGATCTCAGTCAAACCCAGTTTGGGCTTTGGTGTGCCCTGGCCATACACGATACCAGTTCTGTAGTTGGTGCGGC